>CAZILJ010000783.1:0-4738 GCA_964539915.1 uncultured Acidobacteriaceae bacterium
CCAAGAAGGGCCGTTTCTTCAACGATTCCGCCGGCGTTCGTGAGGCCGCTGAGGCCGTGGGTCACGCCGACCTGACCGCCTTCTTCGCCAAGTACGTAGCCGGCACCGAAGAAATTCCGTGGGATGATTTCTTTCGTCCGATCGGCCTGCGGGTTGCGGCCATCCCAAACACGGTCGCCGATGCTGGCTTCACCGCGTCCCGTAATTTCGACGGTCCCATGTCGGTCGGAGCGGTGACGCCCGGTAGTGAAGCCGATCATGCGGGCCTGCATGCAGGCGACACCATCATTGCACTGCAGGGTAAGCCAGCCGGAGGGGAGTCTAGACAGGAATTGGCTCGGCTCAGTTCCGGCGACACGCTCACCGTAAAGATTCGATCCCGACGCGGAGGCGAGCGCGAATTGAAGTGGAAGGTCGGCAGCCGCCAGGAAATCTCGTACGAAGTGAGGGACCTTGACCAGGTCACCAGTGAGCAGCGAGCGCGTCGTGAGGCGTGGCTGAAGGGCGAAGCGGAGAGCGCTAGTGACGCGAAATCAGAAACCCCTGGGACCGGAAAAGTAAAATGATCCGCACGATCGTCATGCTGATCTTCTGGGCGCTGGCCGCACCCGTGGCTGCGATCATCGGCTTTCCCGCAACGTTCCTTATGGGTGATGTCCGCGTGCTGTACCGCTTGTTCATGTGGGGCGCGTGGGCTGGCGTGTGGATCACCGGCGTGCGGGTGGAAACCGTGGGTCTCGATCAGTTCGATCAATCGCGCAGCTACATCTTCATGACGAATCACGTTTCAAATCTCGATCCGCCGATTCAGATTCCTCTGATTCCAAAACGCACGTCGGTCATGGTGAAGAAAGAACTGTTCAAAGTTCCCATCCTCGGTCGCGCCATGCGCATGGGGTTGCTGGTACCGGTGGACCGCGGAAACCGTGACGCGGGCATCGAAGCCGTGCGGGCCGCGAAGGAGGTCGTCGAGCAGGGGCTGAACATGACGATCTATGTCGAAGGTAGGCGCTCGTTCGACGGCAAACTGCTGCCGTTCAAGAAAGGTCCGTTCTATCTGGCGATGGAGTGCGGCGTGCCGGTGGTTCCGGTAACGATTGTCGGAACGCATTTGGCCATGCCGAAGGCGCGATTCGCCATCCGGCCGGGTAGGGTGAAAGTCATCTTTCATACGCCAATCGATGCGAAGGATTTCGGCAGCCGCGAGTGCCTGATGGAAAAAGTGCGTGCCGCGATTGAGAGTGGATTGCCGGAAGAGTATCGGCACCTGGAGTCCCTGCCTGCAGAACGCTCCGCGGCGCGGGGAGGCTCAGCTTAGGCCCAGCCTAGGGGGTGGGATACGCGAATGCGTCGGCCGCAAAACGCCTTCGTGCAAGTCGGCTTATCGGCATTGACGAGTCGCCAAATCGCGATTGCGCCCCGATGACGGGGCAACACGGGAAGGAGTTCTCTGAAATCGCGCTCTGCGAAAGTTGAAAGCTACCCAGCCAGCAGTGCCACCCCACCCGCCACTAGCACCGCTGCAATCCACCGCCGCCGATCTACTCTTTCATGCAAGAAGACTCTCGCGGCGAAGGCGTTGCCGATGAAGGTGAGCGACGCAGCGGCCGGGGCTACCAGGCTCACGTCTCCCCAGGAAAGAGTGAACAACAGGCTGAAGAATGCGACCGCCATCGCGGCGACACCGAAGGAGAGATTCGGGTTCGAAAGCACGCGGGAGACTACGGACCACAGCCCGTGGCGGCGCCACAGATCATGCACATCACCAACTTCTCGCATGGCGCGTGCCAGCAGAACGTCGCCGACAACCGAGGCGAACGCGACGACCAGAATCCCGAGCCAAGTATGAACCTGATTCATGATTCCAGTCCGCTAGAAAGCGTGGCAGGCTTGGCTCCCACGGGCACTACCTGCTCGGGATGCGAAGTGAGCATCGGACCTCCGGCGACAAATCCGACGCCTCCGGAAATCAGGGCGATGCCGAACCAGCGAAGGGGGCTCACGTGTTCGCGCAGTACAAATCGAGCGATCAAAGCGATGAGGACATACCCGAAAGAAGTGGCGGGCAGAACGTAGGTAAGGTCTGCCCAGGAGAGCGCGTTCATGTTGAGAACAACAAAGGCCAGCAGCAGAACGATTCCGACCGCAACCCAGGGATTCAGCAGAGCCAGGAGGACGCCTTGCAGGTGATGTAGGGAAATGTTTCCGGTCTGCTTCATCCCGTGCGAGAGCATGGAGTCACCCGCCGCTGCAAACACGGTCACTCCAGCCAGCACCAGATACTTGCGAAGGTTCACAGCTTTCGTGTCATTTCGGGCGACGCGTTAGTTGCCGAGGGACAAACGAGCCCAAGCGCAGCCACGGGCAATCTTGCTCGCCGCGCGCGGTCCACACCGTCGTGTTTGCCGCGCCGTCCCGATTCACCCGCCAAAAAACGACGCGCTCCGAACTATGCCTTGATGGGTTCAGCAGCGGCCGCTTCGTCGTGATGTTTCTTCACCATCTTGTTGCGCGCCGACCGCAGCTTCAGGAAGGTCTTCGCCTCTTTGTACAGACGCTTGCGGTCGTTGTGGTTGAACATCGCCTTCCTAAGGATGCGGTACACGGCCTTAGGACGGAAATAATATTCATCGTAGAAGCGATGAACGGCAGACAGAATATCGTCGGCGGGCAGTCCTGGATACTGGATATGCGCCAGTTGGTGTCCGCCTTCGTCCACCATCTTGTTGTCGCCCACCATAAATCCGTTTTTCACCGCGTAGTCATAAAGCTCAGTGCCCGGATAGGCGTGCGCCACCGAAACCTGGATGGTCTCCACATCGAGTTCCTTGGCGAATGCGATGGTGTTGTTGATGGTCTCGTGCGTCTCGCCCGGCAGACCCAGAATGAAGTCTCCGTGGACAACGAGCCCCAGCTTGTGGCAGTCCTTAGTGAACTGTCGAGCGCGTTCGATCGTAGCGCCCTTCTTGATATTTTTCAGGATTTGCTGGTCTCCCGACTCGTATCCCACGATCAGCAAGCGGCATCCCGCTTCTTTCATAGCCTTCAGCGTTTCAAAGTCGGTGGTAACGCGCGAAGTGCAGGACCAGGTCAGACCCAGGGGCTTCAGCTTGACGCAAAGTTCAACCGTCCGTGCCTTCTGAATGTTGAAGGTATCATCGTCGAAGAAAAATTCCTTCACGTTTGGCCATAACTGTTTGGCCTTCGCCATTTCGCGGGCGACATCATCGGTGGAGCGTTTGCGCCACGGATGTCCGCTGAGCGTCTGCGGCCACAGACAGAACGTACACTGCGCCGGGCAACCGCGCGTGGTGTAGAGCGACACGAACGGGTGCAGCAGAAAGGGTACGTTGTATCGCGTAACGTCGAGATCGCGTTTGTAAACTTCGGTGGCGTGCGGCAGAGCGTCCAGATCCTGAATCTGCGGAGCGTCGGGATTATGCACGACCTTTCCGTCCTTCAGGAACGACACACCCGGAATGTCTGCCAGCGGCTTGCCCTTGGCGTAGTCCACCACTTGATAGTCAAACTCTTTACGACAGACGAAATCGATTTCCGGACAGTCCCGCAACGATTTCTCCGGCAGAACGCTGACGTGCGGTCCTACAAAAGCAATCTTGATCTGCGGATTCGCCTTCTTGATCGCCCGCGAAAGCAGAATGTCGCCCGGGAATCCAGGCGTCGAAGTAAACAGTACAAGGAACTCGTAGCCCTTGGCGATCTCGATCGTCTCCTCGCCGGAAACGTGGTGCGGCGGCGCATCCAGCAACCGCGCCCCCTCCAGCATTCCCGCCGGATAAGCCAACCACACGGGGTACCAGTAACTTTCAATTTCGCGGGTGGCGGGCCAACGGGAGCCAGCGCCTCCGTCAAAGTTTTCAAAAGAAGGAGGGTTTAGAAATAGTGTTTTTAGAGGCATAATGGGTGTTCTTTATTTTAGCATTCGGACAGGGGTATTTTGGGTTTTTGGCCCGTGTTTCTGAAGGTTCCCCACATCCGTCGGACATGACCTAAACGCTTGATTTCAATGTACTAGCTATCGAGCTAAAAAGGAATGTCGCAGGGGCGAATGCCCTGTTCGACGCAGTGAAAGGGGAATGGGCGCTTTGAGTGGGTACAGGAAGGGCTTAAGCCGCAAGGGTTATTGCGCTTCGTTGCTGGCGGGTATCTTGAAACTCAGGCCGCGTTCGTCGTTGGCTTTCGTGGTAGCAGTCAGGTCCAGATTGGATAGCGGAATCTTTTCGGCACGCAGGGGCGAAAAAATCCAGAGCGTCTGACCGACGATGGCGTAGTTTTGGATTTCCAGTTTGTGCTGATCGCGAAAAATCAATACTGTCGGAGCGACGACTGACGCGCCTGCTGGGTCGCGCGACCCTGGTGCTGACCTTGTGTACCGGTTTTGACCGTCGTTGTACGAGTCCTGATCACTCCCCTGTTCCTGCTGGCGCATTCTCTGCTCTTCTAGACTCTGCACGTTCATCTCATTGGCGATCGCTCGGTCGCGCTCGTAGTCTTCATCGTACGAGGAACTCGAATCTCCCCACCAGAAAGGATCATAATAACCACCCCACCCCCACGCGCGACAGTCGAAACCGCGGCAGTCGCTTCGGAACCTGCGCTCGCGAGGACCGCGGAAGCCGTCATGCAAGAAAGGGCGATGTGAGAAACTACGCTGGGAGAAAGAGGGTGCGCGAGTGAAGCCGCGCGATGGCGCGGAATGCATAGCACCGGAAACGTG
>CAZILJ010000784.1:0-1729 GCA_964539915.1 uncultured Acidobacteriaceae bacterium
GCGGGAGCGGCATCGTCTGCGACTGGGACTAGCAAGGGAGTGCGTAATAGACTTTCTCTGCGGGTGAACGAGGTTCGGGACTTCCCAGATGCGCGTTTTTCGAGACTGATCCGTCTTCGGAGATATTCGGAAATAAACGAGGTGGCTGGCTCAGCCTCCGGTTCCACACAAGGGTGGTTAACTACAAACCTCTCAGGAACGGCCGGGAGTTCGCCGCGACGGAGACGAAGGCTGTCATTGCGAACAGTACATCGGCAACTCGATCAATCAACACAATGCTGAAAATGGCCATAGAGAGGAAGGCACAGCACAGGCCTAAGTGTGTGGCCAAAGCGTCTCTCCATCGAAATGCCTGCAACGGCCCGCGGGCTCGGCGGGAGTCCTCCCCTTCAGATCGGGGATCTTCCGCGGTCGAATGTCTGCCATACAGAAACAGACTGGCGACCACATCGCCAAGTACAAGCAGTAGGAAGCCAGGCAGAGGCAACAGCGACCCAATTCCGATTGCCTGCAATATGCTGACAATGGTGCCTGTGATACGAGAAGGGCCGTGGCTGTCTCGATTCTCCGGGTGAGCGCTGGCCTTCACCTTGAGGAACAAGGCAAAGCCGAGGATGGCAGCCGCAATCCCGAATAAGGCATGTTCCAATGCTCGAGCATGCGGAGCAGTTCTGATGAAACGCCACACAACATCATCCGGGGAGATCAAGTAGGTAGAGAGGCCTGCCAGGAGCAGGGCCGCTCGGACTATCAAACCCAAGCGATTTCCCGCGATGCTTCGTGGTCCCATCGTCTCGCACCTGCTGAGAATGTAGCACTCTTCACCTTTGTTCTACTGAGATCAGTACCGCGAAGTTGGCATGGCGACTGCAATCTTGTGTCCTGCCGCCGGGCTGGGGAACGGAGGACACTCCCGCAGCCTAGCCCGTTTGTGGATAGTTTCCGAGGTGCCGATTCGTCTTTTCGGCGTGTTCTGGCAAGTGACTGCGCCGGAGCGGCGGCGCGGCAACTCAACCCATCCTTGCAGAAATGCCTGAAGTCGCTTTCGGCGGTCCGTCAGCTGTCTCACAACAGCTGCTAACACTGTCCCTGAACAGCACTTAGCCTGTCAGCCGCATTTCAGATAGGGATCAGACGCTGTCTATAGAGCTGCAGTTCCAGACCTGCCAATCTCTGCCGATCCCGCAATCGCGGATGAGGTGGAACGGTGGGGTTGCTGACGTCGAGATTGGCGGTAAGTTGCTACGTGGTGGTTTCGATCTGGATGTTTCCGGCAGTGGGACAGACCGTGTCCGAGACTTCATCGCCTGCCGCTGCAAGGGCAACAGCATTGTCGGGCCAGGAATTCCATTGTCATACGGGTTACCAACTCGCGCAGTGCAAGAAGGACATTCTTCAACTCAAGAGCGTGCTGACTCGCTACCCGCTCGAGGCGCTCGGGCCGTGGACATGGGTTCTCGTTCGCTCCCAGGACTGGAAGCCGATTTCCCGGATGCTCCGATTGAATTCGCACAGCCCCGCTTTCACATCATTCGATACCCGGGCAACGTTTCTCGACGAAGCTCTCCTCTTCCACGATCCGGAGCGTACCTCTGAACTTATGACGGAGTGGCAACGGTCGATGCCCGCGCTTCTCGAACTTGCGGTTAGCCACGAATTAGGCCATGCGATTTGCGAGGAGCCGAATGAGGCGGTCGCTGACCGTTTTGGCGAGGACTTGAGGAAAGGT
>CAZILJ010000785.1:0-1531 GCA_964539915.1 uncultured Acidobacteriaceae bacterium
GGGATCATCCGAATTGGCGAGCATCGAATTGACCAGCTCGACGAGCGCACACTCGCCGAACTGCGGGGCACGCTGGTTTCGATGATCTTTCAGGAGCCGATGCTCGCCTTCGATCCGGTGTACACGGTCGGGCGCCAGATCATCGAAACGATCATCCGTCACGAGGGGACCGACGAGGCGAGCGCCCGTGCACGAGCGCGCGAACTGCTGGAACGCGTGCAGATCCCATCGGCCGAGCGCCGATTGAGCAATTATCCGCATGAGATGTCGGGTGGCATGCGGCAACGGGCGATGATCGCACTCGCGCTGGCCTGCCGCCCTGCACTGCTGCTCGCCGACGAGCCGACGACAGCACTCGATGCGACGGTGCAGATCCAGATTCTTTTGCTGCTCCGCGAGTTGCAGAGCGAACTCGGCATGACGGTGATTTTTGTCACGCATGATATCGGGGTCGCGACCGAAATCGCCGACAGTCTGGCGGTGATGTACGCCGGAAGGATCGTCGAGCATGGTCCGGTCCGCGCAGTTCTGCGCGCCCCGGCTCACCCCTACACGCGTGGGCTGCTGGCTTCGACCCTGCAGCGCGGCATGCGCGGGCGGCGTCTCGAAGCGATCCCGGGAATGCCGCCGAGCCTTGCGGATCTGCCGCCGGGGTGCAGCTTTGCCCCGCGCTGCTCTTTTGTCACGCCGGCGTGCCGCGAACGGGTGCCGCCGATGACCCAAATCGACGCCGCACACTCCGCCCGCTGTCTGCTTGCCACAGCGCGCCTCGCCGGCGCTGCGTGAGCGGCAAAGCTACTCGGCGACATAGACGGGTGTCAGGTCCTGAACCCAGGCTTGCGCCTGCACGAAGCCTTTCACCTTGGGCGACATCGCCCGTGGGTTCAGATCGTGGACGACCCAAATCCACATCGCTTGGTCGACGATATAGGCGTGGAGCCGCGCCAGGATTTCGTCCTGCTCCCGCGGAACAAAGGCGCACAGCGCCTCGTCGGCAAGCGCGTCTGCGGTAGGGTCGGAGAACGCTCCCCAATTGTACCCCACCGGCGGACGGAATTTCGACGAGGCGATACCGATCAGCCCGTTGATCGGTTCGACATAGCCCCAGCTATTGTTCAAGCCATCCGCACCGGCGTTCTCCGGCGCGTCAGCCCCGGCGCGGCGCCGGCCACGCAGGGCTTCCCACTCCATCACGTCGAGAGTGACCTCGACCCCGACGTCGCGCAAATTCTCCTGGATGAACTCATTCATCGGCAGCGGCTGCATCTGGCCGGAACCGGCGGTCGAGATCAGGAACTTGACCTTGAGCGGATGGCTCGGCCCGTAGCCGGCCTCTGCGAGGAGCTTGCTTGCCTGCTCAGGATCATAGGTGATGTCGAAGGTCGGCTTGCCGAACCAGGGCGAACTCGGCGCCACCTGACCTTTGGCCGGCATCGCCAAACCGCCCAGCAAATTAACCAGCCCTTCGCGGTCGATCGCCAGGTTGAGCGCCTTGCGAACCCGCAGATCCTTCATCGGTGAATCGCCGATA
>CAZILJ010000786.1:0-2068 GCA_964539915.1 uncultured Acidobacteriaceae bacterium
TTCCGTCGAGAATCAGCTTGTCGTAGATTTCATCCGAGAAGACGATCAGGTTGTGGCGGCGCGCCAGCTCGGCGACCTGCTCCACCATCTGCCGCGTGCACAACGCCCCAGTCGGATTATTCGGATTAATCAACACAATGCCGCGAGTGCGCGGCGTGAACTTGCGTTCGATGTCAGCGAGCTCGGGCTGCCAGGCGTCTTCTTCGTTCAGATCGTAGGCATTGAGTTTGATGCCAAGCTTGCAGAGAACCGCCGAGTACAGCGGATAGTCAGGGCTCGGAGTGAGAACGTCTTCGCCGGCATTGACGAGCGCGGAGAGGCAGAGGTCCACGGTCTCGCTCACGCCGGCGGTGACGAAAACATCCTGCACCGTCGTTATGCCCTTACGCTCTGCCTCGCTACGAATCGCTTCCAAGGCCTCGGGGATTCCGGGAGACGCCGCGTATCCATTCTTGCCGTCGCGCATCGCCTTGTACACAGCCTCGATGATGTGCGGCGGAGTTTGAAAATCGAAGTTCAGCGGATCGCCGACGTTGAGCGCGAGAACTTTGTGGCCTTGCTTGACGACCTCGTCGGCCACGCATGCCAGGTCGCGGATGGCGTAGCGGACATTTTCGAGGCGGGAGGCGGCGGAAATTTCGCGAGCTTGAATAACCGGCATGATGAAATTCTAACCGCAAAGGACACGGTGGGCGCACAGAAATCACGGCAATGGCTTAAAACACGGGGAGCACAGAGCAACCCAGAAGCCAGCCACCCTCCGTGTTCCTCTGCGTCCTCGGTGGGCTGAAATCAATCTTGGCGGTCGATCTGCGCCTTCTGCAGCTTGTCAGAGTAATCCACATAGACCGACTTCCACTCCGTGTAGAAATCGATAGCGCCGATTCCGCCCTCGCGGTGGCCGTTGCCTGTGGCTTTCGTACCGCCGAAGGGCAGATGCACTTCGGCTCCGATCGTTGGCGCGTTGATATAAGTAATGCCGGCATACAGATCGCGTATCGCGGCGAAAGCCCTGTTTACGTCCTTGGTATAAAGCGAGGACGACAAGCCGTACTCGACCCCGTTCGCGATCTCAATGGCGTCTTCGAGATCATCGCAGGGGATGATTGAGACCACGGGCCCGAAGATTTCTTCCTGCGCGATGCGCATCTTGGGATCGACATCGACAAAGACGGTCGGTTCCATGAACCAGCCATGCTGGTATTCGCCTTGGTCGAGGCGATGGCCGCCGCAGACCAATTTCGCACCTTCGTTCTGACCGATCTCGACATAACTCAGGTCGGTTTCAAGCTGTTTCTGGTTAATGACAGGTCCCATCTGCACGGTTTCATCCAGGCCATTGCCAACCTTCAGCTTCTTGGCGCGATTTACGTAGCGCTCGATGAATTCCCGGTAAACCCCCTTTTGCACGACGATGCGGCTGGTTGCGGTGCAGCGCTGGCCGGTCGTGCCGAAGCCACCCCAGAGCCCGCCTTCGATGGCGAGATCGAGGTTGGCATCATCGAGGACAATCATGGGATTCTTCCCGCCGAGTTCAAGCGAACAGTGCTTGAAACTCTTTGCCGCGATCCCACCGATGATGCGACCCACAGCCGTCGATCCCGTCAGAGAAATCGCGCGAACGTCGCTGTGCTCCGCGAGCGGTGTGCCGACCTCCACTCCAAATCCGGTCACGACGTTAATTACGCCTTGGGGCAGGCCCGCATCCGTGAGTGCGCGAACCAGATTAAAGGTGGAAAGCGGGGTGTCCTGAGCGGGCTTGATGACGCAAGTGTTGCCGCAGACGACCGCCGGCAAAAGCTTCCAGGAAGAAATCGCCATGGGAAAATTCCACGGCGTGATCATGCCGCACACGCCAACCGGCTGCCGTAGGGCCATCGCGAACTTGTTGGGCATTTCGGAAGGTACTGTCGGACCGAACAGGCGGCGGCCTTCGCCGGCGTTGTAGTAGGCCGCGTCAATGGCTTCCTGGACGTCGCCACGCGTTTCCGCTAGGACTTTGCCCATTTCGCGGGTCATGTCCTTGGAATATTCCTCTTTGCGCTGAACAAGTAGCTCAGCCGCGCGA
>CAZILJ010000787.1:0-4167 GCA_964539915.1 uncultured Acidobacteriaceae bacterium
CCACCTTCAAACTCACCGGCTACTGCCCTTTCCACTCCTCCATCATCTTCGTGAACTCTTTGAACAGATAATGCGAGTCATGCGGCCCCGGCGCGGCTTCCGGATGATATTGCACACTGAACAGTGGCAGATTCCGATGCCGCAAACCTTCTAGCGTCTGGTCGTTCAGATCAACGTGTGTGAGCTCGACTTCACTATCGGCCAGCGAATCAGGATCGACAGCAAAGTTATGGTTATGTGCCGTGATCTCGATCTTGCCGGTCTTCAACTGCTTGACCGGATGATTCCCGCCGTGTTGCCCGAACTTCAGCTTGAAGGTCTTCCCGCCGAGCGCGATTCCGGTCAGTTGATGCCCCAGGCAAATTCCAAAAATCGGCTGCCGACCGAGGAGCCGTCGGATCGAATCCACCGCGTAGGTGCACGGTTCGGGATCGCCCGGCCCATTCGACAAAAAAACCCCGTCTGGCTTCAAGGCCAGAACATCCTCTGCCGGAGTCTGCGCCGGGACCACGGTCACCTTGCAACCTTCACCACGTAACTTGCGCAGAATGTTCTGTTTGATACCGAAATCGTAAGCCACTACATGAAATCGGGGAGGCTCATCTTTCACTCCCACCACAGCCACGGGTTCATGCGAACGCTCGCCAACTTCCCAAACGTATGGACGTTTCGTGCTCACCTCTTTAGCCAGATCCATGCCATCCATCTTCGGAATGGACCGCGCCTTGGCGATCAGCTTGTCGGCATCGTTCCCGATGGTCGAAACCACGCCACGCATCACGCCGTGATCGCGCAGGTGCCTGACCAGCGCGCGCGTGTCAATGTCCGACAGGACGGGAACCTTAAACTGTTCCAGATATTCCTCGGCCACCTGCTGCGACCGCCAGTTCGAACTCACGCGCGAGAACTCGCGCACGATCAACCCTTCGATCCACGGGCGCGTTGCTTCGTTGTCTTCGTGGTTGGTGCCGTAGTTTCCGATTTCCGGGTTGGTCAGAACAACAATCTGCCCTGAATAGGAAGGATCGGTGAAAATTTCCTGATAGCCAGTGATGGAGGTATTAAAAACGACTTCGCCGTAGCATTCGCCTTTGGCGCCGTAGCCTTTGCCTCGGAAGACTCGGCCGTCTTCGAGCGCAAGGATAGCCTGCATTCTCGCTCCCGGGAGTGGATTTTAAGAATCTTAGCAGGGAATGCGGCAGGGGCCAAGCGCCGAAGCTGCAAATGGAAAAGAAATCTGTGGATTGTATAAACTTGATTTCCGCATGCCCAACGAACCGTAGTCTTGCCGTTGCCGTGCTCCACGGAATGACCAGACTCGATCAGCGAACAACCGCGGCCAGAATGTAGTCGGTTAGCAGCTTGTCGGTTTGCTCGTGCATGCCTCGGGTGTTGTAGTTGGTGCTGGTGATGACGACTGTCAGATCGAGCGCGGGAAAGACGGCGACCTTGTTGCCCCCATTCCCATTCATCAGGTACGCTGGATAGCCCGCCCCACCAGACTTGAAGGTTTTCAGCCACCACAGGTAGCCGTATTCGGTTTCGTCGTCAATCTGAGCGTGAGGCTGGGTTGAAGTCCTCACCCAAGCGTCGTCGACGATGCGCGTTCCCTGCCACATGCCGCCGCCTCGGTAGAGTTCGGCAACCTTCAGCAGATCACGGCTGCTCAGGCGCAACCCGCCTCCGGTCTGCGGAATATTGAGCGGCGAGTAAACCCACTGCGCGTCGGTGATACCTATGGGGCCGAAAAGTTTCTGCTGCGCGTAGTGATCCGTCCGCTCACCAGTCACCTTCTGCAGCAACTCGCTCAGGGCAAACACGGCTCCGGTGCAGTAGCTGAAGTATCTTCCGTACTTCGGAGCTTCAGCCTTCTCGCCCACGTGCATGCGGCCGCGCACCGGCAAGTCGAGAATGAACTGCGCCCAGTCTTCGATCACGTACATCCGTTCTTCGTTACCCCGGGAAGCATCATTCCAGTCGTCACACTCGAGCGGAGACGACATGGTCAGGAAATCTTCGACGGTGATCTGGTCTTTGCGGGGGTCGGGATTCTGCATTCTCTGCGCCCGTTCAGGCAACCAGGCCAGCACTCGGGCGTCGACTCCGCTCAGCTTCTTGTCCTTGATCGCAATGCCAATCAGGATGTCGGTGATGCTCTTGGTGGCCGAGCGGGTATCGCGCAGCGTGGCGGCGTCGCCGTCGAAATAAGCTTCATAGATCAGTTTCCCGTGCCTTGCTATGACTACGCTGCCGATCTTTTTAAACTCCCCCGAGCGAATCGCCGTCTCCAAGGAATGGAGTTTTTCACTCGAGACGCCATTTTCCTCGGCGGAGGCTTTCGGCAAATCTAGCTCAGAAGCGGTCTGTGCAGCGGCCGCAAGCGCAGCGATAAAGGCCAACATCAAAATCGGTCGAGTCGAACGGAGCACGCGAGTAAACCTCCGAAAATTGAATTTCAGTGCGATTGTGCCACCGCCTACGTTAGGGAATCTTGTCGTTTTCGAACCTTGGCTTTCGAACTTGGGTTCGTTCGAAGGATTTGCCACTTCGATCTATGGCCTACGCAGCCGGCGATATCGGCCGGGCGGCACACCGAAGCTGCTGGTGAAGGATCGAGTCATCTGGCTCTGGTCCGAAAAACCGCTTTGCAAAGCCACCTGGACCAGTGGCAGGTCCGTTCCTGAGAGCAATCCTTGAACTCGCAGTAGGCGGCATCGCCGAAGATATTCTCCGGGCGAACACCCGAAGAACCGCCGGTAGGCGCGCGCCAGGTACACGGGATGCACACCGACCGCCACGGCCAATTCCGCAATGCTCAGTTCCCGTTGAAAACAGTCCTCGATCCTCTCCTTCACTTCAAGAAGCCAGGTGGGTGGAAAGCGCGACGCATGTCGACAAATTTCCGTCAGTAGCGCGATCAACTCGAGGCCCAATTCTTCCAGTACCAGGGCCGCGGATTTGGGCCCTCGTCGCAACTCGCGCACAATGCGGTCCCCGATCAATGGATCCTCCGGTGCGTGAAATTCCGGTCCCCCGACGATCATCGGCACTGGGGAGGCTCGGTCAAGCCAGCGCGACGAGTCCGGCCCGGGACTGATGCTCAGGAACTTTCCGCTGGCGCTGCGAAAGCGGTCGCGATGCGTCGTGCCCGCGGGATTGAAGATGAGCGTGCCGGGAGAACAGATCCCCCTCTGATTGCGCGCTTCAGTCCGGTATGCGCCGCCCGTGACCAAGATCCAGTGAGGAGTCTCGTGCGTATGGCGCGGAACCTGGCGGTCGGGAACCGTAGCCTGCAGCTCAGAGAATTGGAACGACGGTGTGGTTAGGGCGAACGACGAGTTGCCGAAAAACGCGCCGGCCGCCAGCGTGTGAACCGCAGATTGAGTTGCCATGTCGTCTTGGCTGCAGCTTCAGCTAGGAGCCAACCAATGAGACGGACTACAGCGCAAAAGGATACCTTCGAACAAGCGTAAAAGTTTCACCAGCAGAAGAAGCGCAGACCGATTCGAATTGCCGACGCTCGAGCGACGTCCCGAAGTTACCGCACCCTGCCCAGCTTATCCATCGGCCAGTAACCGAACACGGCCTTGCCGTAAATGAAGCTCTGGTTGACCGGGCCGAAATCACGGCTGTCGTTCGACATCGAACGATGGTCGCCTAGCACGAAGAAGGAATGCGCGGGCACCGAGGTTTCCGGGTACGAACGTGAATCGGTGTAGGCCGGAGGAACGTAGTCTTCGTCGAGCGCCTGATCATTTACGTACACCTGGCCGCCATCGATACGGATGCGGTCGCCTGCCATCCCGATCACGCGTTTGATGTAGCTCTTGGAAGGATCGCGCGGGTAGCGGAAGACCACGATATCTCCGCGCTCGATCGGTTCCAGGCGATACACAAATTTATTCACGAAGATCCGTTCCTGATCTTCGAGCGAGGGCATCATGCTGGTTCCCTCAACTTTTACTGGCTGGTAAAGGAAGATGATGATGAAGGCGGAAATCGCCAGAGAAATGATCAAATCGCGGACCCAGACGCCGATTCCGTTTCCGGGGCGGACAACAGGCGTCGATGCCGGCAGGCAGGCAACCGTGGTGGAGGGAGTTACTGTCCCCGCCTCGCCGCCTGAAGTTGGATCTGAAAACGTACCTGGCATTGATTCCCTATTGT
>CAZILJ010000788.1:0-7957 GCA_964539915.1 uncultured Acidobacteriaceae bacterium
TGTGTTGATTAATCCGAATAATCCGACCGGATCGTTGTGCACGCGGCAGATGCTGGAGCAGGTCGCCGAGCTGGCGCGCCGCCACAACCTGATCGTCTTCTCGGATGAAATCTACGACAAGCTGATTCTCGACGGAACACCGCATATCGCTTTTGCCTCGGTTGCACCGGACGTGCCTTCGGTGACCTTCGGCGGCATGTCGAAGAACTACCTCGTTCCCGGATGGCGCATCGGTTGGGGCATCATCTCCGGCGACGCTGGCGCGGTGAAGACCTACACAGCGGGCGTCCATCGTCTGTTGCGGGCGCGCCTCTGCGCCAACCATCCCCAACAGTACGCGATCAAGCCCGCGCTGGAAGGCCCGCAGGATCATCTCGCAGAGCTACAGCGTAAACTACGTTCCCGCCGCGACCTCACTCAGAAATGGTGTGAGTCAACGCCCGGAGTGAGTTGCGTCGCTCCGCGCGGCGCGTTCTACGCCTTCCCCCGCATCGACATCCCGGAGAGCGACGAGATCTTCGTGAAGGAACTCATCCGCCAGAAACACGTCATGGTGGTTCATGGTTCGGGCTTCGGCCAGAAACCGGGCACACAGCACTTCCGCATTGTGTTCCTACCCGATGAGAAGACGCTGACCAAGGCCTACGGGTCGATCGGAGATTTCATTCAGGAAAGATACAAGAAGCTTTGATCGCGATGTGCTCGAAGAAAATCCGCAAAGAATCGCAAAAAAAAACAGGGAATCAGTTTCCTTTGCGCCTTGGCTCTTACGATTGTCTTTTTCTGCGCAGGATCAGCCTCCAGCGTTCGGTAACCGCAAGTCCCTGAACGTTCGCACCTTTCTCTTTGCCCTCGAATCTGGTTAAATCGTGAAGAAAGGGCAGTCGTTACGAGCGAGCTCGGGTTTCTACAATTGTGGTCGACATTCACTCTCACATCCTGCCGGAAGTAGACGACGGACCTAAAACCTGGGACGTTTCGGTCGCCATGTGCCGGGCGGCGGCGGCCGACGGCATCACCCATATGGTGGCCACGCCCCATGCCAACGACCGTTATCACTACGATCGCGAATATCTGCAGGGGGTGCTCGCTCATCTGCAGCAGCTGGTCGGAGATACGCCGAAACTAAGCCTGGGATGCGACTTTCACCTTTCTTACGAAAACCTGCAAGACGCTTACGCCCATCCCACTCGTTACGTGATCGAAGGGACGCGATACATGCTGGTCGAGTTCAGCAACTACAGTGTGCCTCAGCAGACCTCGGATTCGTTTCAAAAACTGGGCGATTGCGGAATCACGCCGATCATAACCCATCCGGAGCGCAACCCGATTCTGCGAGAAAGCCTTCAGCGTGTCGTGGAGTGGGCCGAGCAGGGCTGCATCATTCAAATCACCAGCTCCGCGCTGACCGGATCGTGGGGCGAACGGGCGTGGAGCGCCGCCCAATGGCTGCTTCAACACCAGGCTGTACACGTGCTTGCCACCGACGCGCATGAAACGGAAAAACGTGTCCCGATTCTTTCCCGGGGGCGCGACGCCGCCGCCGAAATCTGCGGCGAAGAAATTGCTCAGGCCATGGTCGAAGGAAATCCGAGCGCGATCATCAACAACCAACCCTTGCCGTACTTCCCACGTCCGGTGGCGACCAGCTACCGCAAGAGCAGCAATTAGCCATCAGCATTTGGTCGTACCGGTTTCGAGGAAGTTCCCATCATGAGCGGGGAGCATCCCGCCGAGGGCACGGGCGCAGCTCAGCTAAATGCCCAGTCCTGATTGCTGGTTTCCTACTGCGGGCGGGAAATATCGCTCTGGTTGGACGTCGGAGTGGTGGTGGTTTCTGCCGTCGGCGGCGCGCTGTGCGATGTTGTGGACACTGGCTCCGCGCGCGGCGCATCCGGCGTCGTGGTCATCGCACTCTCAGGATTTAGAAGATGGTCCTTGCTTGGCCCGAGACCCAGCTTGATCAAAGCGCGCGAATCGGGAACCGTCTTGCTCTGCCAGCCGTGGTCGGCCTGGTAGCGGCGCATGGCTTCTTCGCTAGCCGGGTTCCAGGTGCCGGTAGCTTCCCCGTTCAGATAGTGTTCGCGAATGAGGGCTTCTTGAATGGCTTGGGCTCTTGCGGAGTCTATTTTTTGCTGGCCGCGAACCCGCGCGGATTTCTTCCGCGAGCGTTTACCTGTCGAGCGAGTCTTGCTCGCACTGGCCGAAGCGGTGGCCGTGTGGTGCTTGGTGGTCGAAGTTTTTTTCGCGGTTGCATCGGTCGTCGAATCGGCGGCCGAAGGCAGGCAGGCGCACACAGTTAGCAGCGCACACACCCCCATGAAAACTGCCCTCCGAATTTCAGCCCAAACGCGCACTACTGAACTCCTCAAACAGACCTTCAGTCGGAAGACTCCCGCAAAGTAAAAGCCCAACTGGATGCTGACACTGTAATCATCCTTGATTGGAGGCTACAGTGCCAGTTCCCATTGAGCCTTCTAAGTTACGGAAGTGTACCGGCCAGGAAGATCGTCCCATCCTGTCGCGACGAGCCCCGCGACCGAACCAGGAACACAACATCCTGTCCGCTCTTCAGGTTGGCCTCGACTTTGGCAAACTCCTCTTCGTTGTTCACCGGCTGCTTATTGACTTCCAGGATGATGTCGCCGCGTCCCAGGTTTACATCTTCCGCGAACGAGCCCGGCTTCACATCCTGTACGATGACGCCTTTCCCTGACGCCATATCAAGCCGGTCCGCCATCTCGGGCGTGACTTTGCGAACGGTCACCCCGAACTTGCTCTGCTTGGGGGCGCTTTCGTCACCGTTCTCCTGCTCATCGCCGAGACGAGCGGCAAACAGTTTGGCCCGATCGGCGATGGTCACGCTTGTTTCCTGCGATTTGCCGTTGCGCAGGAAAGTGAGATTCACCTTGGCCCCTGGCTTGCGCGAGGCGATGTCGGCCACCAGCTCCGATCCCTTGCTTACTTTCTTGCCATCCACGGTCGTAATGGTGTCGCCGACTTTCAGACCGGCTTGGTCGGCAGGGCTGCCGGCTACCACGCTGGAAACCGTGACGCCGGTTCCCGAGCCATACACGCGGGCAATCGCCGGATTCTCCACGGCGTCAAACATAATGCCGATCGAGCCGCGCGAAACCTTGTGTTCCGGCCCCGTCAACTGGTTGTAAACATCGACCACGGTTTTCGAGGGCAGCGCAAAACCGACACCCGCGTAGGCGTTGGTTTCGCTCAGAATCGCCGTGTTGATGCCGATCACTTCGCCGTTCATATTCACGAGCGGCCCGCCCGAATTGCCGGGATTGATCGCTGCATCGGTTTGAATGAAAGTCTGGAACTGACGACCGGGAACGATGTCACGGCCCTTGGCAGAAACAATTCCTGCCGTTACCGTTTCTGACAGCCCAAACGGGCTGCCCACGGCCAGAACCCAATCCCCGACCTGCATGCTGTCGGAATTTCCCATTTTCGCAGACGGCAAGGCGCGATCCATATCGACCTTGATCACGGCAAGATCTGTCTCCTGGTCGGTGCCGATCACCTTGGCGTCGTGCTGCACGCCCGGAGGATCATCTTCGAACCGCACGCGAATACGGTCCGCTTTCTCGACGACGTGCCGGTTGGTAACGATGTATCCCTTGGGGTCAACGATTACGCCCGAACCCAAGGACCGCTCACGGATCGGACCGTCGTTCGGCGTTCCGGGAACAGCCTGGCCGCCGGGACCACCGAAGAAGTGGTTGAAGAAATCATCCATCCCGCCGCCGCTGTCATCGTCGTCGGGATTCTGTCCACGACGTCGGTGCACATTCTTGATGGTCGATTCCGTGTTGATATTGACCACGCTCGGCTCCAACTGTTTCGCGATTTGCGAAAAAGTGTTTGACATCTGCTGCGGCGAGGGCAGAGAAAGCGGTGTCGCATCGCTCTTTTGCCCCTCTTTCCCTTTAACGCCGTAGGAAATGACCGTTCCGATTAATATGCCGACGGAAAGCGTTGCCAAAATGCTGAGCGTATAGGCCCAGCGATGAGCCTTTATGCGCATCCACATTGCGCCCGAATCCATATGTCTACTTGCCTCCGAAACTTGTCTAAACCCTTATAGTATACCCATTTGAAGAATGCGGTCGGGCTCTGAACTCGCACCGTGCGTTTCCACAATTGCAGGAACTTCCCACTATTAGACGCATAAAGCGGCGAAACCGTTTCGCGCCGTATGGATTTGGTCGAGGTTACGCCCGAGGCAGTTTAGCCACAAATTGCGGACGTCTCAGTTCGACTCATATACGGTCTTGCCGCCGACCACCGTGCGCAGCACCTTGGTTTCCAGTAATTTTTCAGGAGGGGAAGAGGTGGGGTCGCGGTCGAGGACGACAAAGTCGGCCAGCATTGCCGGCACCAACTTGCCTTTTTCTTTCTCGTCGAACTCCGCAAACGCCGAACCCGTGGTATAGGCCGCGAGTGCCTGGTCCATCGTCAACCGCTGTGCCGGAAAGTATTCCTGCTTCCCATCCTCGCTGTGCCGAGTGACCGCCGCGTAGAGGCCGCGGAACGGCGTGACCGGTTCTACTGGATTGTCCGTGCCGAAGGCCATCGTCACACCCTTATTCAGGAAGGCAAGCCATGCATACGAAGTTGCAGCCCGCTTCGGACCTAGCCGGTCTTGCGCCCAGCGCATGTCGGTGAGCAAATGACTCGGTTGCATCGAAGCAATGACTTTCAGCGTTTTGAACTGGGCAATTTGCGCCGGCGTCGTCACTTGCGCATGTTCGATGCGCAGGCGAAAATCTTCGCCTCCGTTGGGCGCTTTCACGTGAGCCTCGCGTGCCGCCTTCTCGGCGCCGGCAAAGGCATCGAGCGCCATCTGCACTCCTTTATCGCCAATCGCGTGAAAGCCAATCTGGAAGCCCGCCAGCACGCGCTCTTTCGTCATTTCGTTCAACTTCTCAGCCTCGTAGCGGGGCAGGCCGGAGTTCTTCGGATCATCCGCATAAGGCTCGAGCAGAGCAGCCGTGTGCGATCCGAGCGAGCCGTCCATGAATCCCTTCAGCATCCCGGTGTGCAGCATGAAATCTGTCTGCGGATGCGATTCGCGCTTCCGGCTCAACTCTTCCACCGACTCGTCAAACGGCAGCCATTCGGTGATGCGCGCCGTCAGCTTGCCTTCCTTTTCCAGTTCTTCGAAGACCTGAAAACTCTCCCAGTTTGGCGAGTAATCCTGCACGGAGGTCACGCCATGCTCTGCCAGATCCGCCAGAGCAAGCTCAAGCCCGTCCCGGCGACGTCGGTGAGTTGGCTTTGGAATCACCTCCAGAATCGCTGCCTGAGCCGTTTCCCGCAAAATTCCTGTGGGCTCGCCATTCTCGTTGCGATCGATCCGCCCACCCTGCGGATTGCGGCTGGCCAGCGTGATGCTTCCCAACTGCAAAGCGCGAGTGTTCGCAACCGCAATGTGACCGTCGATTCTCACCAGGAATACAGGATGTCCGTTCGAAACTTCGTCGAGATCAAAGCGCGTGGGCGTGGCCTTCACCGGCCAAAGCGTTTCGTCCCAGCCCGCCCCCTGAATCCAATCGCCTGCCTTTGACTCTTCCACCTTCTTCGCAACTCTCTGTCGCAGTTCGTCCAGCGACTTTACGCCCGTCAAATCGACGCTCAACTTCGTCATGCCGGCATCGTCAAGGTGCAGGTGAGCATCGTTAAATCCCGGCATCACGAAATGTCCACCCAGATCTACCACCTGGGTCTGCGGACCTTTCAGCTTCTCAAGGTCCACGGTCTTGCCGACCGCTTGTATACGGTCGCCGCGAACCGCAATGCCCTCTTCCCGCGTAATCGAACTGAACTGCGAGTTGGCGGGCACGCCCGTATACACATTCGCGTGCTCGAAAATGATGTCTGCTTTGGGCTTGGCATCCGGCGTTCCACCGCCAGAGGAATTCTGCGCCAGGCTTTGAAGGCCGAACGCCGCAAGGGCGGACAGAAACAGAGACCATGGCAAGAGAACCTTCCTGCCAGCCAGGATCCGGCTCAGAAAAGGAAAAAGACAACTGCGGGAGGGCACGCGTTCAGCCGCACCCTCGACTTGCGAGAAGAGCACGGCTTCCGGCGTTCCGTTGAGCCCCATAAAAACACAGGGCTTTAACCCCTGAGATACTCGGCCATGCCGATGCCCCAACATCATGAAGCCTCCCCTGACATCAAACTCGCTCCCCCACCCCGGCAAGCGCGAGCATGGTCAGCAAAATTCGCTTCAACCCCAGGTCGCGTCCGTTCGAGTCGAACCATTCCTGCAGAGTATGTGCCCCTCCACCGGACCCGCCGCCGCCGATGGCGATCGCTTCTTGCCCGAGCGAGAGTGGAATGTTTGCATCCGTCGAAGCCCGCTGAACCTGCGCGGCATTCGACAGTTGCGCGTCCACCGCGCGCACGACCTGTAATATCCGTGCTCCCGCCCGCAACTCGCCCGCCGGACGGTTCCCGATGACTACCACCTCGCAACTTACTCCGGTCGGGCGCCTCTGAACAGAAGACCGCATCTCGGCGGCTACAGTTTCATCTTCAACCGCGCGGTTCAGCGCGAGGCGCAGCGATTGTTCCAACCGCTCCATCTCCGTCATCGAGGTCGAGCGAATGTCTACCTTCATGCTCGCCGACTCCGGAATCGAATTTACCGAGGTCCCCCCACGAATGACTCCAATGTTGAACGTCGTTTTGGGAGTGGTGGGCACCGGCATCGCCGTGAAAGTTTCGATCGCCTTGGCCAGAATCACGATCGGATTCGGCGCCCCAAAGTCGCTCCACGAATGTCCGCCGGGCCCGCGCACGATCACTTCAAACCGGCGACTGCCGAGCGCTTCGGCCACAACCGTATCTGCGCCGGCTCCGTCGAGCACCAGACTGTACGCAATCGAATCCTTCCAGCGTGGCGTTGAAAAAATGTGCCGCATGCCGCGCAGATCGCCTTCGCCCTCTTCGCCTACATTCCCGATAAAAACAAAGGGCAGCGCATGCCGGATTCGCACCGTCCGCATCAGGGCCGCAACTCCCAGCATCGCAGCTACTCCTGCGCCGTTGTCGGAAACTCCCGGGCCGTAAATCCGGCTTCCCTGCTGGCGAATATTCAGCGGCGTGTTCGCCGGAAACACGGTATCGATGTGCGCGCTCAGTGCTACGTAGCGCCGGCCAAAGCCAGGATGCGTGCCGAACACGTTTCCCACGTCGTCGATGCGAACATCATCCAATCCAACTTCGCGAAAGCGCTCGGCCAGCCACGCTGCGCGCGCCGACTCTCCAAAGGGCGGCGCCGGAATTCGCGCCATCTCCATTTGCCAGTGCGCCAGTTGTGGTTCTTGGGTGCGAAACCAATTAAAGGCCGAACGCACCTCAGGCGAGGCCGCCAGACGCGCTACCTCCTGATGCACAGTAGGCGCAAGATCCGGCAAATCCGGGTGCGGGGGAGTCGGGCTCATGAGATAGGTATTGCATAAGTTTACAACGCATCGGCAGGGAATGAGAATTGGCTAACAGGTTACGGAAGATGATTCCGGACCAGCTGCGCAAGGGGCCTGGGGATTGTCCTACGGCTGGTCCCGGCAGTCCCCTTGGTTTTACGGCGCCCATGCCGATTGGACACTCAAGCCATGCGGCCTTAGGCAAGGAGTTTCTCAACCGCGGAAATGGCTGCGGAGTGTCTTTGGTCACCGCGACCTGAGATTTGAACCCATCGGAGACCGCACTCCGTCAGTACGTCTTCGAAACGCTTTGTCATCCACTGCCGGATCGTCTCACCATCTCGCAATCCATCTTGCACGAAAGGCAGGTCGCAACTCGTAAGAAGGTAAAGATCGTGCCGGTGCGACGCGGCAATCGCTTCCACATCGGGTGATCGACAGCCCATATAACGCTCATGCCATATCCCCGTAGCCAGAACGTCGGTGTCGCATATAAGAATACGGTT
>CAZILJ010000789.1:0-3451 GCA_964539915.1 uncultured Acidobacteriaceae bacterium
CCCTAGGCCAGTTCGAAGGCTCGCCTCGAATCGCGCAGAGCCGGTTCGGCTCTCCGCAATCCCATCTGGTTCTCAACCCTCAGGAGAATCTAGATCTAGATCTAGACGGGAGCAAATAGGCGGTCAACTGCACAGAAGTGCGTGCCTGCTGCCTGCCCGGCTTCCGTAACTGAACGCTCTCGCAATTGCGGAAAAGCCGAGCCCGAGTTAACGGCATTGACCGAGCCAGAAGACTGAGGTCGAAACTGGGCGACGGTCGAGCAGTTGCAATCGCCGCGAAACTTACTGTCGTAAATCAAAAGCCCCACCCCTCGCTGAATCTGCGAGAAGGTGGGGCGCGCGCTTCGATTCCGTCGCCGTTCTCAGTGGAACAGATTCAAAGTGTTGCTGGCATCGTCAACGTAGTATATGCCGACGCCATTCACGTCAATCAACCCGAACAAAGCTCCGGCTCCGGGCGGATTGCCAGTGCTGTCCAGCAGCGCCGTGTGGATTTGGTCACCGTTGGGCGTGGTTTCCACCAGACGGCCATCGTTGCCGTTGACCGTCAGGATATTGCCGTTATGCGCGACAGTCAGGCCGAGAGGATCGTTGAGACTCTCTCCTTGCGTGACCGTTGCTCCGATTCCGGCCGACGTGTCGCGGAACACCGGGTCCGGAATGGCCGTAATGCGATTACTGAGACTGTCGGCCACGTAGAGAAGGTTTGCACTGGCATCTAGGCCCAACCCGGTTGGTCCGATCACGAGCGCGGCCGGATCGGTCCGCTCGGGAAAGCCGGATCCAATTACAGTGATCGACTGCAAAGAGGGCGCCGAATTGTAGGTAACATCGAGTGCCAGGCGAACCACGGTTCCCTGGTGTACAACCTTGCCTCTGGCTGCCACGCTTCCGTTCAGCACGTTGGTGACGAACAGATCTGCGAAGCTGTCCGCGTCCCACGCTGTCATATCCCAAGGACCATTAATGAGCGAACCATAAAAGGTCTCAGCCACTTTGCCATGGTGGTCGAGCACGATCAAGCATCCGGCCTGCGCCGTGGCGGCTGTCCCGTCGCTGGTCGGCAAGCTGCCCACGATGACCCATCCTCTGCGCAGAACTGCTAACGCGGTCGTCAATCCAACGCCTCCGGGGCACGGACCTGGCAAAGTGCTGGCGTCGATGTGCGCAAAGAGGCTGGTCGCGCCGTTTGGGGCAATCTGTACGATGGTCGTGCCAGTACCCTGGAGGTTCGCGCGGCTGTTGAAATTGCTGACCAGGATGCTTCCTTGGTGCAAGGATCCGGAGCTTTGTGGAACGCGAGCAATGCCATAGGGGTTTACGTCCCCGTTGGCGGGAACGGTGGAGGCGATGACCGAAATGTGCGGCTGGGTGCTCGAATGATTTTCTTGGGCCCGCGCGGAGAGCGCACCGACGGCGAGAATCAGGGCTGCGCAAACCGATGCTTTGACTTGAGAGAAACTCATGACAATTCCTCCTGTGGCCATGCCAACCCGGTTGGACATGAAGGTTTCCGCGCTGCCATCCCGCGAACAGCGGTCTTGGGCTGGTCATTTTGCGGGGCACACGCGCTCGATGAAACTACGCCGTGAGCGTGCCGGAAAGCAGTTTGTGAGGAAGCGGGGCGGGGAATGTCAGAAAATTGTCAAAACCTTGTCACTTCTTCTTGCTTAGTGGACTTTAACAGCCGCATCTTCCGCCGCGTAATCGAACTGCGCCGGCAATGCTTCGGCTGGCGGATTTTCCCGCTCCCAGAGTACCGTCCGCCGGATCGCCTCCTCAACCGCTACCGGTTCCGCGTAGCTTAGTTCGCGGCGGATACGCGCCGAACTCGCTGCCCAATGCTGTGCGGCGTTGCCGGGGTTTAGCAAATGGGGCGGCGTCCGCTCCACCGGCAGGACGACGAACTCCCCGTCCCAACCCATTTGCTTAGCGATCTTCCGCGCCCATTCCAACTCGCTGAACGGTGGCTCTTCGCACACGTTGAAGATACGTCGCGCGGCGCGTTCATCGGTGGCCGCCAGCGCGATGGCGGCGGCCGCATTCTCCACGTAGCCCCGCGGCGAGCACCACGCCGCCAGCGTGTCGGCGAAGATGATGTGGCGCCTTCCATCGACAATGCGTTTCACGACGGGATAGAAACGACGCAGCCGATCGCCGGGGCCATACACCATGGGCAACCGCAGCACCGTGCCGGGGAGTTCATGGTCGTTCATCACTACGCGCTCGGCCGGGATCTTGTCGTAATCGTCGGTTACCCATGGGAAAATCTTGCGCATGAACGGCATGCTCTCGGCTGGGTAGGGATGCGGACTGCGCCGCAGTTCCGACTCTTCGGTGAGCGGTACCTCTTGTAGCGGCCCAGTTTCCGTGCCGTAGGAAAGGGCCACCGCGCGGTACACGTCGATGCTGCTCAGCATGACGACGCGTCCGGTCGCGCCCCGGAAAGTGTTTATCAGCTCTTCCGCCTGCCTTCCCGAACTGATCACGAAATCAATCACGACATCGGGAACAAAGCTCTTCAGCTCATCAGCGCTGGCGTTGAGATGGTTACGATCGCCTCGAATCTCGTCCACCCCCGCCGGTAGAGCCGAGGTGCCGCGATGAAACACCGCCACTGCGTGTTCTTGCTGCTGGAGTGCGGCCACCACGAACCGCCCGATGAAGCCATTCCCGCCAATCAGCAGAATGCGCATAACGAATCAGGCGAAAGCTTTCCTCAATTCACCGCGCAGAATTTTCCCCGAAGCAGTCTTAGGAACGGCGTCTACAAAATGAACCTCGCGCGGTTGTTTGTAGCGAGCCAGGCGGTCCGCAACAAACGAGCAGAGTTCCTGTTCAAGCTTGGGGCTCTTCACAAATCCATCGCGCAAGGCGACGAAGGCGACCGGAATCTCTCCGGCTGCGGCGTCACAACGTCCGACCACTCCACACTCTTTTACCGCGGGGTGTTCTAGCAACACGGCTTCGACCTCGGCGGGCGCCACGGGAAATCCCTTGTACTTGATCATTTCCTTGCGGCGGTCGACCACGCGGTAGAAGCCTTCGCGGTCGCGCGTAACGATATCTCCGGACCAATACCAACCGTCGCGCAATACAGTGGCAGTGGCCTGCGGCTCCTTCCAGTACCCCAACATGAACTGCGGACCTCGCATCACAAGTTCACCGGGCTCCCCAGAAGGTGCTTCCGTCATATTGTCGGCAGTGTTGCCAGGATCGATCTCGGTCTCGATTAGCACCCGGCAGTCGGTTTTAGCAAGAGGATGGCCGATCGAGTCCGGTCGATAAAGCTCTGGTTCGAGGAAGCCCACGTGCGTGACGGGCGAGGCTTCGGTCATGCCATAGCCCTGGCAGAGCAAAATGTTAGTAAGAGCCGTAAAGCGGCGCGGAAGATCGGGAGCGAGAGGCGCGGCTCCGGATTTCACCCAGTGGACCTGATGGTCGCGAGGAA
>CAZILJ010000790.1:0-3920 GCA_964539915.1 uncultured Acidobacteriaceae bacterium
GCCTAGGAATGCCCGGCGCCTTGCCGGTGCTCAACAAAAAAGTCGTGGAGTTTGCCACCCTGGCGGCGATGGCGCTGCAGTGCCATGTCAACCAAACTTCCATTTTTGCGCGCAAGAATTATTTCTATCCCGACCTGCCCACGGGCTACCAGATTTCGCAATATGACAAGCCGCTGGCCGAGCACGGATATTTAGAGATCCCGAGCGGCAGCGGCAAGAAGAAAATCGGGATCACGCGCGTGCATCTCGAAGAAGATGCCGGAAAGAGTCTGCACGAGGGTTTTGCCGACGCCGGCCAGAAAACCGCCATCGATCTCAATCGCGCCGGCGTGCCGCTGATCGAGATCGTCAGCGAGCCAGACATCGCCTCGCCTGACGAGGCTTACGAGTACCTGACGCGGTTGAAAGAAATCATCCTCTACACCGGAGTCAGCGATTGCAACATGGAGGAAGGGTCGCTGCGCTGCGACGCCAACGTCAGCGTGCGGCCGCGCGGGCAGAAGGAATTCGGCACCAAGGCTGAAATCAAGAACGTGAATTCGTTTCGCTTTATCCGCGAGGCTCTGGAATACGAAATCAGGCGCCAGACTGACGTCCTCGGATCGGGTGGCAAGATCACACAGGAGACGCGCCTCTACAACGCCAACGAAGGTAAGACATACAGCATGCGCTCGAAGGAGCAGGCGCACGACTACCGCTATTTTCCCGAACCGGATCTGCTTCCGCTGGTCGTGGACGAAACATGGAAGGCCGAAATCGCTCGGGCATTGCCGGAACTGCCTGAAGCCCGGCGCGCGCGCATGGTCAGGGAATACGGGATCACGGAATACGACGCGCAGGTGCTGACGTTCTCGAAATCGCTGGCCGATCAGTTCGAGGAGGCAGCGAAAGCCACGAAGAATCCCAAGCGCGTCGCCAACCTGGTGCAGAGCGAATTGATGGGCCGCCTAAAAGGCAAGGGCGTCGCGATCGAGCAGTCTCCGATCTCGATGAAGGGAGTAGCGGCGTCGGCCGATCTGGTCGAGGCCGGCACAATCTCGGGAAAAATGCTCAAGGATCTTTACGATCTGAGCTTCGAGCGCGGCAAAGATTTTCCTGCTGTCTATGAAGAAGAAGGCAGCCCGCGGCAGTCCACCGACACGTCGGCGCTCGAGAAGATCATCGACGAAGTTCTCGTCGCCAATCCCAAGCAACTGGAGCAGTATCGTGGGGGAAAGAAAACCATGCTGGGCTTCTTCGTGGGGCAAGTCATGAAGGCATCCAAAGGCCAAGCCAGCCCGCAGATGGTCAATGTGTTGCTCGCGAAGAAACTAGGGTGATGGCTGATTTTGCTTGAGTGGTTTTGCTTGTGTGGTTTTGACTTTGTGGAATTTGACTATGTGGGACCGGGTCTCTGACCCGGTCTCCAGACCCAAAGGGCCGAGGGCGCGATGCGGCCAAAGCATGAGTATCGCCGCCGTCTACCTCGCGATAAAAAAGCTGATCCCCCTCTCTTCGTCACCTTCACCACGGATCGTCGCTGGCAACTTCCTCAACAGCCCGAGACGGCGTTCTCGACTGCTGCCTGAAAGAGTACGGCCACAAATACAACCCCGCATGCGGCGGTTGTTATGCCCACCCACGTGCACTTGATCTACTCTCCTCGCCGCGCGGAGGGCTCGGCCTACACCCTGCCCGAGGTTATAAATGCCATCAAAGGTCCAGCCGCACGGAGGATCAACGCTCTGCTCAATGGCAAAGGCCCGGTTTGGCAGGAGGAATTCTTCGACCATGTCCTCAGGTCCAACGAGGCCCAACGACAGGCTCCTGCACGGAGTGGAGTATGTCTGCCAGAATCCGATGGGGGTGAGCACTGAGGTTCGAGTACCGGTGGATTTGGGAAGCAAGGATTCCTGTGCTCTGGGAGGTGGCGCCGAGAGCCAGCGGCCTTTTAGGCCGCCCGACCGGGTCAAAGACCCGGTCCCATAAAATCAAACCCGGCCCCCAAGCTGCGTTCCGAAAATCCCATCCCAGACCCTCAAACCCGCGATCCCCTTGTTACCAGGCCCGTCACTTTGGTCATCTAAACCTCTCCCTTTCAACCCGATACCATGATTGTGGGCCTGCCTGTCTTGGGCTGACCGCTCGAGAGCTGCCATGAAGAAATTCAAGATCGACCGCATTATCAGCATTACGACGCTAGTGGCGTCACTGATCGCCATCATTCTGGTCCTCAAGAAACCTGCGCCCGTGGCGCAATCACAGCCGCCTGCGGCCATTGCGGAACATGCGCAGAGCTTTGACCAGAAAATGGCCGAGTTTGAGCAGGCCACTCAGCTCTCGCCGACCAGTGGTTCGTCCGATACTTCGAAGTCCGACGCCGGACCAGCCACGTTGGCGAGTTCCAAGGCTGAGGTGCACATCAATTCTGACGAGATCAGCGCCGTATTAGCGCAATCGTTGGGCAACGCCGCTGGAACTTCCGGCTTGTCGGCCGACACCAACATCGGCAGCGGTGCGCCCACGATCAAGGACCAGAACGTTAGCCTGGACGGCGATGTCGTTCACGGCCAATTTCTAACCCAGATAGCCGGCAAGGACGTGTGGGTGACGATTTCCGGCCACCTCGGTGAGAAGGATGGGTACGCCACGTTTGACCCAACGGAGTTCAAGGTGGGGGACCTCAGCGTTCCGGTATCGCTCGTGAACCCCGCCCTGCAGAAGAAACTGGCCGAGCAGCGTGATCGACTGAAACTTCCGGAGAATGTCGGCGCGATGAAGGTGGAGAACAGCGAACTAGTGATGCAGCAGAAGTAACTGGCCCGAATCAATTGTAGATTTCAGATTTTAGTTGCAGCTTCTTTGTGCCTTCTGCTTTCGTCGGCGATCTGAAATCTTCAATCTTTCCCAGACGATTCCCCGCCGCCACTTTCGCATACCAGCGGCCTGAATCTTTAATCGTTCTCTGCAGCGTCTTGAGGTCTACGTAGGCGAGCCCGAAACGCTGGCTGAAGCCTTCGGCCCATTCGAAGTTATCCAGCAGGCTCCAGGCATGGTACCCGCGAACGTCAGCGCCCTCGGCAACGGAGCATGCCAGAGCCACCAGATACTCACGGTGGTAGCCGATGCGGCGGCTGTCGTGAATCAAGCCACTGGCACCGGGCCCGTCGCTATAGGAACATCCGCTCTCGGTAATCTCGATTACGGGGCGGTTGTAGTCGCGTGTGATGCGTAGGACCATGTCATACAGCGCTTTCGGCCAAACTTCCCAGCCGAAATCGGTCTTTGGCCCCTGTTGTCCTCCGTCCATTTTTACGGGGAAAAGCCACTCCTGCGTGTGCGTGGCGCGCTCCATCGCCTTCGGCGCGGAAGCGATGGTCCGGTAGTAAAGGTTGATGCCGATGAAATCCAGCGGCGCCCGCATTTTGTCGAGGTCGCTCGCCTTGATTCCCATTGCAGTTTCTGGAAGAAAGGCCAGCGCTTCCGGATATCGTCCTTTGAGCGGCGGCTCCAGAAACCAGAGATTGGTCATAGCATGAGCGCGCTCCGCTGCCAGACGGTCTTCTTCGGAAGTGGTTGCGGGTTCACACGCCGACATGCTGAACGCCGAGCCCACGCGCGCGGATGGACGATTCGCCTTCACCGCCCGGAATGCCGCACCCTGAGCCAGGTTCACCGTATGCGAAGCGCGCAGGAAATCGATGATGCTGTTTCGTCCCGGTGCGTGCAGGGCTTCGAGATAGCCCTGGCCGGCGAAGGCGCCCGGTTCGTTCAAGAGAATCCAATCGGAAACACGATCGCCCAGAGCTCGCGTAACCAGATCGGCATAGTCGGCAAAGCGCGAAGCCGTGTCACGATTGGGCCATCCGCCCGCATCTTCCAAAGCTTGCGGCAAGTCCCAGTGATAGAGCGTAACGAAAGGCCGGACGCCGGCTTTCAGC
>CAZILJ010000791.1:0-4121 GCA_964539915.1 uncultured Acidobacteriaceae bacterium
CATACATCATCGGGCCGGGTTTCCGGCTAAGCGCCACATCCCGCAAGTCGCCGACGACGCCGATGATTTCGCGAGATACATTTCCGTTGGGCGGAAATCCAAATTTCATTTGTCTTCCGATGGGGTCTTGGTTCGGGAAATAACGCCGCGCCAGCGTTTCGCTGATGATCGCTACGTTCGGATCGGACGGCGAGTCTTGCTCGGAGAAAAAACGGCCTCGCAGCAGCGGGATTCGCATCACGCGAAAATAATCGGGACTCACCGTGGCGTAATCGGCGGTGGTGGATTTACCGGGCGGGAGCGGAGGATTTCCTAAAATGCTGAACCCCAGGTTGGCTGGGCCTTGGCGGTCCATTGGCAGCGGAGCCGCCAGAGCGGAATCTCGCAAAGCAGGCTGCGCATGAAGGCGCGCCAGCAACTCGTTGGAAAACGCTGTCCATTGCTGCGGCGTGGAATATTGAAATTGGGGAAGCGAAACCTCGGCTTCCATGACGTTTGTCGGATCGAAGCCCGGATCGACCGACGTGACCAGCGCAAAGCTGCGCATGAGGAGGCCGCCCGCAACCAAAAGCACCATGGCCAGCGAAATTTCCGCGATCGCCAAGAAGCTCCGCACATGCTGGCCGCCGTGGTGGCCAGTACGCTCGCCGCCCTCTTTGAAGTTCGCCTGCAAGTTGGACCCAGTTGCGAAAAGCGCGGGTGCCAGTCCAAACGTCAGCACGGCAGCAAGAGACAACAGCAGCGCGAATACCAAGACCGAGCCTCCAACATGAATCGGGCTGATCTGGATCACCTCGGACGGCAAGAAAGGCCGGAGACTCCAGATACTCAAAGCAGCAAGAAGCACACCGGCAGATCCGCCGAGCAATCCCAGCAGAGCGCTCTCGGTCAGCAATTGCCGTACCATGCGGGCTCGCCCCGCACCAAGCGCGATTCGCACTGCAATTTCTCTCGCCCGCGAAGAGGCGCGCGACAAAAGTAGGTTCGCAATATTGGCGCAAGCGATCAATAGGAGCAGGCCAACCGCGCCCAGCAAAATAAGCAGCGCGGATTTCACGTCCCCGACCACCACCTGCCGATAGGGCTCGATCCGGATCGTCAATCCTGAATCTTGTGCGGGAAACTCCTTCGCGAGTCGGGTGCCCAGGGTGTTCATCTGGGCCTGAGCTTGTGTCAGAGAGACGCCTGGCTTAAGCCGGCCGATCCCGACCAGCAGACGCACACCGGGCTCCGAAATCAGAGGTCCGAACAGCGGGTCCTGCGCGACAGAAATCCAAACGTCCTGATGGGGAGCGCCGTCAGGATAGCGAAAGCTTGCCGGCAGGATTCCGACAACGGCGAATGAACGCATATCCAGCGTGATAGATTGGCCAATAAGAGCCGGATTCGAACCGAAGCTGGTGCGCCAGAGATTTTCGCTCAGAACAGCGACGGGCGCCGCGCCTTGCTTGCCGTCTTCGGGCCGGAATGTGCGGCCCGCCAGCGGCTTCGCGTTCAGCAGAGGAAATATCTCTGGCGTCACGGCCGCGGTGTTCACAATGACTGGCTCGCCTGCTCCGGTCAATGTGAGATCGTGAAACGCATTTCCTGCCATCTCGCTAAACACGGCGTTCTGCTCGCGGCACAGGGCAAAGTCCCTGTAGGACATACTCGACAGAGCATCTGGCTCTTGTAGCGGCACATCGAACATCAGGACGAGTTGATTGGGATCAGGATACGGGAGCGACCGCAAAAGCACTGCATCCACGATAGTGAAAATCGCGGTGTTGGCGCCGATGCCGAGGGCAAGAGTGAGGACGGCGACGGCGGTGAAGCCAGGATTGTTCCGCAGCATTCGGGCTCCGTAGCGGGCATCCTGCCAACATGACTCGAAATTGGAGATCGCGGCCATCTTGCGAGAGATCTCTCCCCAAATCGCGTGTCGTAGCATTCTACGCCGGAAGGCAGTCGTACGGTCGGTGAAACTGATTCGCAAAGTCTAACGCCGAGAGTGAGGAGGACCCATCCTGCTCCGTCACTGCGGCTGATCACTTCCTTCCACTTCTCGGTCAGAGGGCATCGGCGATCTTATCGCCGCTCATCGTTTACTGTCGGCAGCGTGAGCCGGGCTCCGACGCGGCCGCGGCTCAGTTGCTGCCGAAGCAACTTGCGGGCATCGTCGCTTAGAACCATTGGGCTGATTATTCCCTGTGCCTGCTCTCGCTGGTGTCAGCTTCGCGTGTTGGGGTCGCCAGAAACAATACCATTCAACGAATTCATCGATGGCGTGCCGGTATCCTCGTTGGGCATCCACGCTAGTGAGACCGTTTAGGACAGAGGCTTTTGCGTGCTCCAGGTCAGGCAATCGCAGGACGCATTTTGTCGTCGTGCGTTTTGCTCGTGGTTGTGACTCCGGTTCATGAAGCTGCCCCACAGATATGTTCAGAGTCGCCCGTTATCTGCCCACAATCGACCTCGATCGAGAACGAAGGGTTCAAACCTGACTCATTGCGCCCTCGTTTGATTCTTGTGAGCGTCTTCGGGCGGTGAGCTAGGCCGGTAGTGGCGTGGGCCGAGGCCATTTGGGCGTGATGCCGAGGTGCCTTATGCTCCAGGCACACATCGTTTCCATGACCGAGACGAGTTCTTTCCCACGGTCAGTAAGCATGTAATCGACCCGCGGTTGCTTAGTTCGCGTCACCACCCGCTCGATGACGCCATCCTTCTGCAATTCGCGGAGTTGAGCAGTCAGAACCTTCTCGCTGACTCCCGGGAGAAAATCACGAATTTCCGCGAAGCGCCGCGAACCGAAGGATAGATGCCAGACAATCATAACCTTCCACTTGCCGGCCATCACGTTGGCAGTAGCCTGCACCGGGCACCCGAAATTGCTCCTCACTGGCCTGCTCCTGGGCTAACAAAATTGTGCGTACTTCCCGCATTTCAGAGTCCATGCTATCTTGCCGAATCTCATCCTAATTTTAGAGGCGAGGCATGGCAACCAACCTGTCGTTAGAGCAAATGAAAACCATTGTCAGAGACCACTTTGAGGATTTCGTCAATCAGCGAAACGCCGGCGTAATCCGCAAGAACATGACACCAGATTTTTACGACCATGATGGACCAGGCGGCAAGCCTACGGGAGTGGAGGGCGATGAACAGATGATGGTCAACATGTACAAGGCCATGCCGGATCTGCACCTGACGATCGAGGAAATGATCGCGGAGGGCGACAAGGTGGTGTGCCGTAACATTTGGCGCTGGACCAACGAGTCAGGCAAGCAGCTGCAGTTTCATGGCTTCGTGCTCTGGCGCTTCGAGGGCGATAGGATCGCCGAGCGCTGGGCCACAGTTACACCGCATGCCGAAGGATCTCCGTGGGCTGATAACCAAGGCGAGAGCCGGGCGAGTTGATCGGGAGAAAAACTTGTGATCAAACCAACTCCATCGAACGCGGAGCTGATCGCCGCATACCTCGATGCCGTGATGCGCAAGGAACCTTCCGTAGTTGAGCGCTTCTTCGATCCGGATGTTGAGTATATGGTTAACGGCACGCCGTCGCCTGATCCGGCCGGGGTGCTGCCACCGATCTCCGCAAATTGCCATGCTGCGCTTCCCTGGCTGTCGAGCAACAGATGCTGGCCAAGTATCCGGAATACCACGTGCGGCAGTTCCTGACGGCTTTCAGCATTCCTTCCTACTTTCCGTTTCCATCTGCCCCTTAGGTCTGGTCGCGAGGGAGACTGGCCTCAAACCCATAATTCGTCGTCGATGTCGAAAATTCCCTCATGCGGACGAAAGTGACAGTCGTGTTTCAATCGGAGTGGGCCTGCGAAACACTGGCACGTAGGCGATCAGCTGTCGACGGCACTCGAACACCTCGAGGAGCGTCGCTGGGCCGTGCGGGCCAGTCAACTTGATGGTGGGGTCCACCTCGACCATGGGCAGCCGCCGGCGGGCTGCCGCGATCGCGTCACCCTCGCGCGTGTGCGCCTCTCCCGAGCCTGCAATACGTCCAGCTCGACCTGGAAAGTTCGCCAATCGACTATCTTAGGCGCTCCAAGTTTGTCCCTCATGAAGTCTGTCATCGTTCTCTCCGTAAGTGCCTGGGGCGCTGTTTCTTTCCTGAGATCGCGTTCGAC
>CAZILJ010000792.1:0-3161 GCA_964539915.1 uncultured Acidobacteriaceae bacterium
GATGCTCAAGACACAGTGATGGCGCTTAGTCAGAACCGAACACCGGAGATAGTGGCGCCAGATGTCACGAGATTTGTGAGTAGTCTGGCGACAGCATGGCGCACCGGCGAAGTGCGGCCAACTCATCGGCAAGAGCCAAAGCCAGGACATTGGTGGCGGACACGGCCAGACCCTTTTGCCGAAGTCTGGCCGGTCTTGTTGAGCTGGTTGGAGGAAAGGCCGGACATGGAAGCCAAAGAGATGCTGAAGCGATTACAGGCAAGCGGTTATGGTGAGTTTACCGACGGGCAGTTGCGCACTCTGCAGCGCCGAGTGCGGGTGTGGCGGATGCGGATCGTCCAACAATTGGTCTACGGCGCTGATGCCGCTGCCGAACCGAACAAGGATCCACGGATCTAACTCCGGAACCGCCTCTTTGTAGATGAGCGCAGGCAAACGGTAAGGAGCGTGTAGCGTATTCACCGCGTAGAGAGGTTGTCTTGCGCAGCGGGAAATGGAAAGGTAGCGTTCCCCGTCAGTGTAGATTCCGCCCCTTCGGGGTGGAGATTTTCAAGGCATTGGGTGGTCTATCGTCCGGCGACTCTTATCCCGTGCGAACCACGAGGGAGTCATGGGCCAGAGGGTAGCGTAAAACCGGGCCGTTTGTTTTTCTGCCTGTCGCCCCGGTTCTCTAGCGAAAAATTTGGCGCTAGGATCGCTTAAGAGCGACGATCGCCGACTCGGTTGACCTGGAGCATCGTGAGTTTGCGGCAAGTCTGCTTAACTTGACCTGATCTGTCCTGCTAATGTCAGTCGGTCTGCCCGACGAGGGCAAGGAGGACCGATTGATGAAACCCGATAGCTCATCGGCGATACCCCTGGACATGGAACAAGCTCGGCAAGAACTGGAAGCGTGGCGGAGCACGCATCCTCCCCGTTGCCACATTCCCAATAGTTTGTGGAAGAGGGCGGCGGAGTTGGCGAGTCAGCATGGTCTTTATCTGACGTCACGTACCTTGCGCGTGGACTACACGCGTTTGAAGAAACTGGTGCAACCGACGAGCCCAGAGCGGAAGAGCGTGGAGTTGCCGAGGTTGATCGAACTGATGGCGCCGACGGTGGCCGGCATGCCGGAGTGCGTGGTGGAGTTGGAGGGAGCCGGAAGAAGGATGCGAATCCAGATGAAGGGCATAGGGGCGGCGGAGTTGGTGGGCTTGAGCCGGATGGTGTGGTCGGACAAGTCATGATCCAGATCACACCCCAGATGCGAATCCTGGTGGCGGTCGAAGCGGTCGACGGAAGGAAGGGGATTGATGGCCTCAGTCGATTGTGTCAGGAGAAACTGCAGACGGATCCGTTCTCGGGATGCTTGGTTTTCTTTCGCAGCCGGCGCGGCACGTCGATCCGTATCTTGGTCTTCGACGGGCAGGGATTTTGGCTGGCGCAGAAGCGGCTCTCGAAGGGGCGATTTGTGTGGTGGCCGAGTGGTCAGGAGCCGACGCGGGTGCTGGAGGCGCATCAGGCACAGATGCTGTTGGTAGCCGGCAACCCGGATGCGAAGGCCGCGCCGGTGTGGCGGCACGTGAGCGTGAGACCATCCCCATAAAAAAAGAAGACGATCACCAGGATTTGTACTTGCGTTCCATCTTCGGCTCTGCCACACTGAGGTCATGGCCGCTGCCTGGCAGTACCGAGGCCGAGTTGTCAGCGCCGAGGATATCGTTTTCATTCAGCAATTGATTGGGGAACATCCGGACGCCAGCCGCCGCGCGCTGTCGGCGAAACTGTGTGAAGCGTGGCAGTGGAAACAGAGCAATGGCGCCCTGCGTGACATGGTGTGTCGCGGTCTTTTATTAATGCTGCATCGGGCCGGCGCGATCGAGTTACCGCCAGTACGCTATACCCCACCGAATCCGCTGGCGAAACGCCGGCCGCCGGTGGCCATGCTGATCGACACCAGCCCGATCCAGGGACGACTCAGTCAGCTGCAGCCGATCGAGTTTCAGCAGGTGCGGCGCACGGGGGAGGAAGCGCTGTTCAATAGCCTGATGGAACAGCATCATTATTTGCGTTATGAGCAGCCGGTCGGTGAGCAGCTTAAGTATCTGTGCTGGGGACAAGGGCGGCCGATCGCCTGTCTGGCGTGGAGTTCGGCACCGCGTCACTTGGGCAGCCGGGATCGGTACATCGGTTGGAGCGCGGAAGCGCGGCGGAAGAACATACGCTTCCTGGCCTACAACACCCGCTTTCTGATTCTGCCGTGGGTAACGGTCGAACATCTGGCGTCGCATATCCTGGCGCGAATGGCGAAAAGGTTGTCCGAGGACTGGCAACGCCTCTACCAGCACCCCATCTATTTTGTGGAAACCTTTGTCGATCCCACGCGCTTTCGCGGGACTTGTTATCGTGCCGCCAACTGGATTCGGTTGGGAGAAACCACCGGCCGCGGCAAGGATGATCACACCAATCGTCCCAACCGATCGATCAAAGAGGTCTTGGGCTATCCACTGACGCAACGCTTTCGTGAGTTACTGCAGGAGGTCTAGATGCAACCGGCAAGCCTGCCGTTGGAAGTGACTGCCGAAGAGTTGGAGGCTTTGCTGGAGAGTGTGCGGGAAGGGCTGGGGGAAGCCGGATATCAGAAACTGAAAGCCGCGATCCGAACCTTGGGCTACTTGACCGAGTTGTTGCGCGAACGAAAGATCACCCTGGAGGGGCTGCGCGAACTCTTGCTGTCCGGGGGCGAGGCAAGCACGGAAAAGACCCGTCACGTGCTGCAGCAGGCGGGCATCGAGACGCAGAAGAAAAACCCAGAGAAGCAGAACCAGGCCAAGGAGAAGCCGGCGCGGCGCGGACATGGCCGCCATGGAGTCGATGCTTACAACGGGGCGAAGAAGGTCCAAGTTCCGCATCCCAGCTTACACTCCGGCGATCGCTGCCCCGGTTGTGGCCAGGGCAAGGTCTATGTTCTGGAGGCGCCGGGAGTGCTGGTGCGACTGGTGGGACAGGCGCCCATCACGGGTACGGTCTATGAACTGGAGAAGCTACGCTGCAATCTGTGCGTGGAAGTCTTCACCGGGGAAGCGCCCGCCGGCGTGGGTGAAGAAAAGTACGATGCCACCTCGGCCAGTATGATGGCGCTGCTGAAGTACGGCAGCGGCCTGCCCTTTTACCGCGTGGAA
>CAZILJ010000793.1:0-8505 GCA_964539915.1 uncultured Acidobacteriaceae bacterium
CTCTCGGACGAAGTGCTGGAAGAAATCCGCATGCTCACCAATCTCGAGACCTTCACGGAGAAGCTACTGCAGATTGTCCTGGTGGGACAGCCGGAGCTGGAACAGAGACTAAAACAGCCGCAGTTGCGTCAACTGCGGCAACGTCTGACGCTGCGGGCGAAGACGCACCCTCTGACCCTCGATGAAACCAAAGCTTACGTACAGCAGCGTCTGCGAATCGCAGGGTCCAATGGACAACAGATTTTCGAACCCGAGGCCGTGGTCGCGATCCATCGTTACGCCTTAGGCATTCCGCGCGTGATCAACCTGCTCTGTGAGCATTGCCTGGTGAGTGGGTTCGTGGATCAACAGAAGATTATTGGGCCGGCGGCCGTGGAGGGGGTAGCACGGGATTTCGATCTGGGCGACAACGCATCCGGCATGGTGCCGGTTACCGCACCCACACCTGGACCGGAAAAGTTCGATTTGGTGGAGGCGTTGCGTTCGCTGGCGACCCTGGCGGACCGCCTACGCCAGGAAGACAAGGACCTCCCCGACGAAAGGAAATTATGAGCCGAATTCACGAAGCGTTAAAGAAAGCTGAACAGGAGCGGGCTGCGAGCCAGGGAGGCACGGCGCAACCCAGCTTCATCGCGGCGCCCGTGGCTGATCCCCCGGGATTCCCGGAGGAGTCCGCAGGGAGCATGCCAGCGCCTCCGTCAGGGAATCCCATGCCGACTTTTGGAAGCCCGTTCAGCGTGGATGGATTGCTGGCTCGGTGTCCACCGATGGACTGGAAGCCGGACCTGCGGACCATGCTGTTCATGAATGGAGATGACAGCGCGCGCGGCACAGAGGAATATCGCACCCTGCGTTCCCGGCTTTATCACGTCCGCGAGAAAATGACGCTAAAGACTCTGCTCGTGACCAGTGCTCTGCCCAAAGAAGGCAAGTCGTTCACAGCTTCAAACCTGGCGCAGGTCATGGTGCGGCAGCACGGACGGCGCGTGCTGCTAATCGATGCCGATCTTCGCGGACCGCGGTTGCACCTGATGTTGGGCACGACGCCTGGACCGGGCCTCTCCGACTACCTGCAGGGAAAAAACGACGAGTTCTCCGTCATGCAACGAGGTGCAATAGAGAACCTGTTCTTCATTCCAAGCGGCACCGGAATCGAAGATCCATCCGAACTGGTTGCCAATGGTCGGCTGAAGATGCTGTTGCAGCGAGTCGAACCACTGTTTGACTGGATCATTATCGATTCCTCGCCCGCCATCCCGGTTTCCGATGCCAGCGTCCTGGCGAAAGATTGTGATGGAGTGTTGATGGTCGTGCGTTCAAACTCGACGCCGTCGGATGTGGCCCGCAAGGCGTGTCAGGAATTTCCCGAAAGATCGTTGATCGGGATTGTGCTGAACGGAACCAGCGAGGATGCAGCACCTTACGCACGCTATTACTACGAGGCATACGAGAGAAAAGGGACCACGATCAAGTCGTAAGGGGGGGAAGTGATTCGGCTTTTCAACGTCTACTACCCGGCGCGGACCTTGGTGCTCCTGGTCGGCGAAGCGGTGATCGTGGGGTTCTCCTTTGTGCTGGGAGCGCTGTGGAACAGCGATAGCATGCTGCGGCTCAATAACGAAATGTTTATTGAGGGCGGGTATCTGAGAATCCTTGGTGTCGTCGGCATTGTTTTACTCGTGTCTCACGGTTTCGATCTCTACGATTCATCGAACTCCGGAACCAAACTCGAAGAGACCTTCCGGATGCTGTTTGCCTTGGGCCTGGTAGCACTGTTGCTGGCCAGTGTGACCTACTTCTCGCCCGGTTTTCTGCCGGGAAAGAACTCCGCCGTCTTCGGAGTGGCCATCTTAGCCGTTTCTTTGTTCTGCTGGCGCTCGGCCTATGGCTGGCTGGTGTGCCAGCCTTTTTTTTGTGAGCGGGTCTACGTCGTGGGCACCGGAGACCGAGCGCAGCGCCTGCTGAATGGATTGCGCCAAGTGGGCCTTGGCGTCGAAGTGGTGGGATGGACGGGAAACATTGAAGGTGCACTTACGCGCGAAACCGTTGCCAACCATCTGGTCGGCTTGGCTCGCGATAAGGGAGTACACCGCGTGATTGTGGCCATGCCGGACCGGCGTGGGACGCTTCCCGTAGAAGAGTTGCTGGCCTTGCGGCTCGCCGGAGTGAAGGTAGAGGAAGCCACGTCATGGCTGGAAAGGCTCACCGGACGAATCGAAGTTGAGCAGTTGTATCCCAGTTGGTTAATTTTTGCTGAGGGATTCCGGTTCAGCATTCTCAACCGGAGTCTGAGGCGGCTCTTGAATGTTACCGCCGCCCTGTTCGGGCTGGTCCTCTCGCTGCCGTTGTTGCCTTTCATTGCACTCGCCGTGAAACTTGGCTCCGCGGGGCCGGTCTTCTACCGGCAGCAGCGCGTAGGGCAGGGGGGGGAAGTTTTTTATTGCTACAAATTCCGCACTATGCGGAAAGATGCGGAAGCCGACACTGGCGCGACCTGGGCTAGCGATGATGATCCGCGCATTACGCGCATGGGCAAATTTCTACGGTCTTCGCGGCTGGATGAAATTCCTCAGTTGTGGTGTGTGCTGAAGGGGAACATGAGTTTCGTTGGGCCGCGGCCGGAACGGCCGGAGTTTGTGGAATGGCTGAGCCGCGAGATTCCGTTTTACGGAGTGCGCCACGCAGTGCGTCCCGGGATCACGGGATGGGCCCAGATACGGTACAAATACGGCAACACGGTGGGAGATGCACGCGAGAAGCTGCAGTACGACCTGTTTTACATCAAGAACGCTTCGGTAGGGTTGGATCTGCTGATCCTGTTTCAGACCATCAAGATCGTCCTGCTCGGGCGAGGAGCGCAATGAGCTGGCTCTTCTGGAGTGCAGCGTTTCTGATTGCCTATACCTACGCTGGTTATGCCGTGTGCTTGTGGTTGCGGGCGCTCATCTCCCCTTGGCCCATACTGCGCTCGCCACAGCAACCCTGCGTGTCCGTCGTGGTGATCGTGCGCAATGAAGAGCAGCGGCTGGAAAGCAAGATGCGGAATCTGCTGGAGTTGGATTACCCGCCAGAGCGTTGCCAGATTGTGGCGGTCTCGGATGGATCGACGGACCGCACGAATGCCATTCTGCGCCAGTATGCCAACGATCCGCGAGTGCAAGTGTTGATGAACCAGTGGTCGCGCGGAAAAGCATCCGGTTTGAACGATGCCATCCATCTTGCTACCGGCGAGGTGATTGTTCTCACCGATGCTCGCCAGAAGATTGAGCCCGGCGCGATACGCCTGCTGATGGAGAACTTCGCGGATCCGGAAGTAGGTTGCGTGAGCGGTGCCTTGATGTTGGGTGACCCCGAGTCAGGCGAGGCGGGCAAGGGTATGGGTCTGTATTGGCGGATTGAAAAAAAGATCCGCGACCTCGAGTCGGAGTCGGGATCAGTTGTGGGTGCGACCGGAGCGCTCTACGCCGTGCGGCGGGAGTTGCTGTCGGATGTGCCGGAGGGAACCATTCTGGACGACGTCTACATTCCGATGCAGGTCGCGCGGCAGGGCAAGCGCGTGGTTTTCGACGACCGGGCGCGAGCTTGGGATAGTCCGGACTTGGGCAGTGGATTGGAGTTCGCGCGCAAAGTACGCACCCTGAGCGGAAACTATCAACTGGTGCAACTGGCGCCGTGGATTTTGAGCGGCCGCAATCCGCTGCTGGCGCGGTTCGTGAGTCACAAGTTGCTGCGCTTGGCGGTTCCGTTTGCTCTGGCTGCAATGCTAGCCGCTTCTTTATGGCTGAAGGCTCCTCTGTACCGGGTGGCATTGGGTTTGCAGTTGGCCTTCTATGGACTTGGCCTTGTGGCCCTGGCACGCGTGCCGAAGGCGGGCATGATCGGACGTGCGGCCGATGCCGCCGCCACGTTCATGCTGTTGAACACTGCGGCCCTGGTAGCTTTTGCCAACTTTGTGGCGGGGCGGAAGACGGCGTGGAGCCGGTGAAATTTATGACACTCATGATGAGACTGCTCGCTGCCGCCGAGTTCCACAGGCAATCGTGCCGAAATCAATTTGGCTCCGAACTCGTGGCATTGCGGTTTTCGAGTGCTGCCCATGCGGCGGTAGAAGACCAAGCCGCAGATTGGGAGCAAGAATGAACCAGCGACCAGGCAGGATAGAACAATTCCGGAGGTTTGCCGAGGACCCTAAGGTTAGGAGTAGCCTGGCGTACCACGCGCTCGTTCTTTTTTCCCTGGTCTACTTCGTGCGTCCGGAAGATTTTATTCATGGACTCACCGTGATTCCCATCGCAAAGATCACGGGCGGGATTGCTTTATTTGCGCTGATCTTTATCGTTCCCGCCAGTGGCCGCCACAAGCTGACCCTCGAACTGAAAGTTCTCCTCCTGCTGTTAGGCCAAATGATCTTGTGCATCCCCTTTGCGTCATGGCGGGGTGGCGCTTTCGACACCGTGATCAACAAGTTCTCCAAGGGGGTTATCGTCGCGATCCTAATCTACATGGTCTCGACCTCGGTGAATGAAGTACGTAAGCTGCTCGCGATTCAGGCAGGAACCATCGCGGCGCTGACCGTGCTCTCTGTGTTGGTTCACCATACCCAGGACGGCCGGTTAATGGGCATCCAGAAGGGCATTCTAGAAAATCCCAATGACTTCGCCATCAACATTGCTATTAATTTTCCATTATGTATCGCGTTTTTCTTTGCCGCAAAAAATTTTTTGGCGAAAGCATTTTGGGGAGTCAGTCTCATCTTTATGATGTGGGGTGTAATCGCTACCTACTCCCGCAGCGGTCTGCTTGCGATGATGGTAACCGTGGTGATTTGCATATGGGAATTTGGGATCAGGGGCAAACGCACGTCGGTGTTGGTAAGCGCAGTGTTTATCGGGATGATCGCAATCGGAGTCGTCATCATCACCCCGAACTATCTGACCCGTATCGAGAGTATGGTTCTTGGCAACATTGAAGGCTCGGGCGATAAAGGTTCCCTGGCGGCCCGTCAGGAACTGCTCAAGCTAAGCCTGACTACCATGGTTACGCACCCCATTTTCGGGATCGGGCCGGGCGACTTCCAGAGCTACACGCAGTCCTGGCATGTCGCTCACAACACCTACACCGAGTTGGGAGCCGAGGCTGGGGTGCCCGCGTGTTTTCTGTTTCTGTTGATGCTGGTTCTTTCTCTTCGCAAAATAAGGCGCGTTCGAAAACTGCCCGGGTATGAATCGAGCGAAGACATACGCCTCTGGACCAGCGCCCTGTGGGCGGCGATGGCGGCTTACATGGCGGGAGCTCTGTTTGCTTCAACGGAATACAACCTGTTCCCCTATTTCATGGTGGGCTACATCTCTGCCGTTTATCAGATCGCGGGTGTCGCACAGGGTAGGAACAATCCCCCCCCGGACGAAACCAGAAGTGGAGACAAAGGGAAGTATGGAAATGGTGCAAAACGCGAGCGGGAACTGGTCTGGAGTCGATAGCGAAATCCTGGCTATCTTGCGCTGCCTGGAGTGTCGGAACCAGCTGGACCAGCACCCCGACGGACTCGTATGCTGCGGCTGCGGAAGGCAGTATCCCGCGCTGCATGGCGTAGTCCGCTTTGTCGATGCCCAGGCTTATACCGGCAGTTTTGGATTTCAATGGAAGATCCATGCGCGTACGCAACTGGATGATGCCGAGGACCATCGAAATGACATCGCATTTCGCCGGCGTACGGGATTCCGGCCTGAGGACCTGGCGGGAAAACTGGTGCTGGACGTTGGTTGCGGCATGGGCCGGTTCGCGGAGGTGGCGACCCGCTGGGGCGCGCAGGTTGTTGGCATCGATCTGAGTCTGGCCTCTGAGGTCGCCGCCGAGAACCTGGCGGAACGCGCCGCCGCCATCTTCCAGGCGGATGTATTTCAACTGCCCTTTGCCGAAGGCAGTTTCGATTTTATCTACAGCATAGGCGTGCTGCACCACACTCCCAACTGCGAAGATGCGGTCAAGATTCTGCCCAGGCTTTTGAAACCGGGCGGGCGCCTGGCCGTCTGGTTGTACAGTTCCTATAACCCTTGGTACCGGATGAGCGATATCTACCGCAAAGTCACACGACGCCTGCCGCAAAAGCTTTTATACAAACTCTGCTATGGCGTGATTCCGCTGTATGGAGTACATCAGGTCTTGCGGAAAATCCCGCTCGTCGGAAGGCCCGCAAGCGCAGTGATCGCCTGGGTGGTCCCCATGTCGTTCAACAAAGATCCGGAATGGCGAGTTCTCGACACCTTCGACTGGTACTCGCCGTGGTATCAGTCGAAGCACTCGTATGAGGAAGTTTTTCGATGGTTCGAGAGCTGCGGGCTAGAAGATCTGCGGGTCGAAGGCGAACCAATCTCGGTGAACGGCCGAAGGCCTTTGCGCTGATTTATCGCGAACGTCTACGGTTTTGAATGCATCAAACAGCTGCGATGAGCGAAGAGAACAATCGGATGGGAGCAGCCGCTCGGCCAGCGGGAGGGACTGGAGCGCGAACCCGCCTGTTCCAAAAACTCTCTTACGGGCGTTGGCTGCCGAGCTATGCCTGGCAAAGGCTTACCCGACCCACTCCGCGCGGCACGGTGCATCTGATCGTGGCGCTTGCTGATCACTTCGAACCGGCCATTGTGCCGGAAAATGGTCGATCGCGCGCCGCCTTTTCCGAACAGGAGCGCCGCGTGGAACACTGGTGCTCCGCATACCCGCGAGCTGTGGATCGGTGGCGCGACCAGGAAGGGCGGCCGCTGGTACACACTTACTTCTATCCTGCGGAGCAGTATGACCGAGGTTTGATCGACCGCATTGCCGATCATTGTCATGCCGGCTGGGGAGAAATTGAAATCCACCTGCATCACGGGGTTGATCATGCGGACTCCGCGGAAAATACCCGCCGCCAGCTGGTGGAATTTCGAGATGCCCTGGTGGTGAATCACGGCTCGCTTTGTTTCATGGATGGTTCCCCCCAGCCGCGCTACGCATTTGTGCATGGCAATTTTGCCTTAGCGAATGCAGCGGGAGGCTTTGCTTGCGGGGTTGATAACGAGATGCAGGTGCTCGCCGATACTGGGTGCTATGCCGATTTCACCTTGCCGGCTGCTGCATTTCACCCTGCCCAGATTGGGAAAGTGAACTCGCTGTACGAGTGCAGCCTTCCACTGGGCGCTCAGGCTCCGCACCGCAAGGGGCGGGAGCTGGCGGCGGGTCGCGTTCCGCAGATCTTTCCTCTCAACGTACAGGGTCCGCTGATGTTCGATTTTGACAGGCAGGCGCGCAACCGGGTGGGTCGCTTCGAGAATGCGGCTTTGACGGGGGCGAATCCTCCCAGTATGCGCCGGCTCGGGCTCTGGAAGAAGGCTGCCATTTCGGTTCAGCATCGACCCGACTGGCTGTTTATCAAGCTGCATACTCACAGCATGGATCCCTCGCAACGGGAGGCTGTGATGGGAAGCCCTATGCAACGATTCCTCGCTGCGTTCGTTGACGGCGCAGGAGACCGGAACGAGGTGATTCATTTCGTCACCGCCCGAGAAATGGTCAACATAATCCTGGCGGCCTGCGACGGCCGGGAAGGGAATCCAGGACAATACCGCGGTTACCGCTTGAGGCTGACCGGGGATTCCGCGGTCGCGTCCCGCCCGGGCACGAATCCCCAACTGAGCGTGAGAGGATAGGGTATGTGTGGAATCGCGGGGATGGTTAGCACGGCAGCCGGCCAGCGCATTGAGGCCGCTACCGTTCGCCGCATGTGCCAGGCGATTGTGCATCGTGGCCCGGATGAGGAAGGCATCTTCGTTAAAGATGGGATTGGCCTGGGGATGCGCCGCCTGAGCATCATCGACTTGGCCGGGGGCCGGCAGCCGGTATTCAATGAGGATCGAACCGTATGGGTGGTTTTCAACGGAGAGATCTATAACTTTCCGGAACTGCGCGAGGATTTGCTGAAACGCGGGCATCGTTTCTCGACGCATTCGGATACTGAAGTGATTGTCCATCTTTACGAAGAGATGGGCCCGGATTGCGTGCACAAGCTCCGCGGCATGTTTGCGTTTGCTCTGTACGACGAGCCCCGCCGGAGATTGCTGATGGCGCGCGATCGGCTGGGCAAGAAGCCGCTGCACTACGCATTGCAGGGTCAGTGCCTACTGTTCGGCTCGGAGATCAAAGCGATTTTGGCCGTGGCTCCTGAGCTGGCGACGGTCAACAACGAAGCCCTCCTGCAGTATATGTATTTCGGGTACATCCCCGATCCGCTTACGGCATTCACCACGATTCAAAAGCTGCCGCCGGGACATCTGCTCGAATTCCAGAACGGAAAGATCGAGGTACGTCAATATTGGGATTTGCCTCAATACAGCACCCATCCGCCCCGAAGCGAAGAAGAGTGTCTCGAGGAAATGGAGCACCGCCTGGCAGAGGCGGTGCGCATCCGGCTGATATCAGATGTACCGCTGGGTGCGTTATTGAGTGGGGGGACGGATTCATCCACCGTAG
>CAZILJ010000794.1:0-2010 GCA_964539915.1 uncultured Acidobacteriaceae bacterium
TACACGGACATAGACGAATCTTCCCGTCTGCGACTGGTTGGTTTCAACTCGAACACGCTCGAACCCACAAGCTGATTCTCCGTCATCTCCCGCCAGCCCCCAGCCACAATCATTGACGCCGGCGGAGGCGCAGGAGCCTATGCCCGCTGCCTAGCCTCGAGCGGTTATCAAGTGCATCTTCTGGATCCTGTCCCGAAACGCGTGGAGCAGGCGCGGGCATCATCTGTTCGGCAGGCCGAACCTCCTCTCGCGTCTGCGGAAGTTGGCGACGCGCGCCCCCTGCCCCACGGCGATGCCACCGCCGATGCAGTTCTGCTTCTCGGTCCGCTCTACCATCTCGTCGAAAGGGAAGACCGGCTCGCCTGTTTGCGGGAAATTCAGCGCGTTCTGCGCCCAGGAGGTTGAGTGTGGGGCGCCGCCATCAGTCGGTTCGCGTCGTTGTTCGACTCGCTGTCGAGCCCATTCTTCGATGATCCCGTGTTCGCGGGGATCCGGGCACGCGATTTGGACGACGGTCAGCAGCGCAACCCTACCAACAATCCCGTCTACTTCACCGACGCGTTCTTTCATCGTCCAGAAGAGCTATCGCAGGAGTTTCGCAACGCCGGTTTTCGAGCGCCAGGGTTGTTAGCCATCGAAGGCCCCGGTGGGTTGGCGCGCGACTTCGAGCGCTTGTGGAGCAATCCGAAACAGCGTGAGCGCCTGTTGGACGCGGTACGCAAAGTCGAAAGTGAGCAGGTTGTGCTGCGTGCGAGTTCGCACATCATGGCGATCGCAAGAAAGTAGACGCAGCAAGTCTGCCCCCTTTCCGTTTTTCCAAGTTCTAATACTTCACGATCGCCGCGAACGACTTCGGATCCAACGACGCGCCGCCGACCAGCGCACCATCAATTTCCTCTTGCGACATGAGCGCCGCGGCGTTTTCCGGTTTCACGGACCCCCCGTACAGGATGCGCAGCTTCCCGGCGAACTCTTCGCCGAAGATCTCAGTCGCCTCGCCGCGGATCACCGCGTGTGCCTCGGCCGCGAGTTCGGGCGTGGACGTCTTGCCCGTACCGATCGCCCACACGGGCTCATAGGCAACGATCATCTTTGCTGCTTTCTTTGCGGACACAGCATGGAACGCGCGCACGCACTGGCGCCGCAACACATCGTCCGTGAGCCCGGCCTCACGCTCTTGCAGCACTTCGCCCACGCAGCAAATCGGGATGAGTCCCGCTTCCAGCGCGGTCTTCAAGCGAAGATTCACCGTGTCATCGGTCTCGCCAAAATACTGCCGCCGCTCCGAGTGTCCGATGATCACGTGCGTCACCCCCACCGCAAGCAACTGCGGCGCGGAGGTCTCGCCCGTGAACGCCCCCTCTTCCTTCCAGTGGACATTCTGTCCGCCGATCGCGACATTCGATCCGGTCGCCTTCTCAATGGCTGCCGGCAGGTCCAGAAACGGCGGGCACACTACGATTTCGTCACGCGTGTGATCGGCAACCAGCGGCAAAAAGTCGCGGAAGAACTCGTGAGTCTGATCGGGAGTCTTGTACATCTTCCAGTTAGCGGCCATTACTTTGGTTCTCATGGGTGAGCCTTTTCAATCCTGAATGGGAAAGTAATATTCGAGAGATGTAGCTTTTCAGCGGCGCGCTGGTACGCACGCACCGTCGAGATGTCAAAGAGAACAAAGCGGCAAAGCGTCACCTGCTTCGCGCATGCGAGCGCCTGCACCGTCGCAGAAATCGCAATCGGCGCTGCCTCCGTCACCGGATACCCATAGGCGCCTGTGGAGATCGCAGGAAATGCCACCGAAGCGAGAGCATGCTCATCGGCAAGGCGAACCGACTCGCGGTGACAGCTTCCCAGCGCTTCGGCTTCGCCACGTTCGCCTCCGCGGTAGATGGGCCCGACCGTGTGGATTACGTGCCTGGCCGTGAGCCGTCCGCCCGAAGTGATAACCGCTTTACCTGCGGGCAGGGTTCCAATCTTGTTCACGATCTGACGGCATTCGGCGAGGATGGC
>CAZILJ010000795.1:0-1721 GCA_964539915.1 uncultured Acidobacteriaceae bacterium
AGTCGGCAGGTTCGCGAAAAACTTGGTTCCCTTCTGCACTGCGGCGGCGTCAGGAGCACGTTTCTCGTCAACGAGCGGCTGCCTTGGCGCGATCGACGCAACAAAAGTCAAGTAATGACAAGACCTGGCAAGAGTTTCGCAGGGCGCGGTTTATGTGGGTAGAGATGCTGCGTATGTCGCAATTCGACTATCCCTTGGCGACACGCGCATTGCAACAACCGCATAAAGGAAAACCCATGCGCCGCATTCAAAGCATCAAGCAGAGGTCACTCTCACGCAATACGATGATTGTCCTCGCCGCCGTCATGCTCACGGCAGCAGCGGCAACGGACGCGCTGGCCGCCGGACGTGGCGGCGGAGGGGGAGGCGGAGCGCGAGGCGGCCACATGGGCCGTGGACTCGGCGGCCCCTGGCTGAATAACGTCCCCTCGCTGCCAGCGCCGATCTTCAATCAATCGACTCCATACACTGTGCCTCAATTGCGCGAGACTCCCGTCTCGCCGGCAAGTCCAGGGTCGGTATTTGGCAATGGCTGAAACGATGCACATATTCTGAGGCGTGATGGGCCTATTCGGAGGCGTTATGAACCGGCTCTGTCGGTGCCATCCTGCTGCTTCGTGCTGCGCCGGAACCGGCATCGAGGGTCGAGCGGGTCGCGGAGAGCCGCGACCGCCGGCCCACACTTCCCCGGCAAACCGGCCATGCAAATGAGGCCTTTCCACGCGGCAGCCGTGATACTTGCCGTCGCTGGGTTTGGCGTCGGCCAGAGCGCAGCGCAAACCAACGCGACGGTGCCAGGCAGCATCGGGGCGACGTCGCCGCTCGGGGCCGGTTTCAGCGACCCCGCCGGCAGTTCTCAAAGCGCAGCAGTTCCCTATTCCGGGGGCCCGAATCTGGCCCCTTGCTCCGCGGGAAGTCCTGTTGTGCCCGCACTGCCGATGTTCGACGGCGTCGGAATGAACCAGGCCACAAGTTCCGTAGTGGGCGGAATGCCCGGCGCTGTCGCGTCCGTTCCCTGCAATTCGGTCAGCACTTCCGGAGTCATGAGTTCCTCAAATAGTTCCGGAACCACGGCAACCTCCTCGTCCTCTTCGTCGTCGAGTTCCGCCACTCCGACGACCGCGATCGCAAACTCTACGCCGAACGCGGCGGGCGTCGGCGTCGCCGGCCTTGGTATGAACGGTCTCGGGACTACGAGCCTCGGCACCACGGGCCTTGGTGCCGTCGGCCTGGGCACCATCCAGCCAGGTTCGGTGACCGGGTCAGCATCGCAACCTTCGATATCGTCAACGGTCGCGAATGGTTTTCAGTCCCCTTGTGCCGCGCCCGGCGGGCCAGCCCCTAATCTGCCGCAAAGCGGCAGCGTTGCAATTCCAGATCCAGCACAAACTCTCGGCGGCAGTGCGAGCGTCCCCTCGATGCCATGCCCTAACCCCGGTCCCGCCACCGGTACTTCTGCCGGCAGTTCGATGATCAGCGAGTAGCGAATGATCAAAAAACCGGCGACCGCCAAACTTGTCACCATAGTCGCGGTTCTGGCTGTGGCCACCGCCGCCGCGGCGCTGGCGACAAGGTACCACTCTGCTTCCAAAGTGGCGGCGCCGGCGGCCGCACCGCCTCCGCCGGTCAGCGTCGTCGCAGCGTCGGTGCAAAGCCACGACGTTCCGATCTACCTGCGGGGCGTCGGCACGGTCATTGCCTTCAACAACGTCATCGTGCGC
>CAZILJ010000796.1:0-1931 GCA_964539915.1 uncultured Acidobacteriaceae bacterium
TGGGAACTCCCGTTCCGCTGCAGCGATACGTAGTTGCCCTCAGCCTGAACCGTGATCACGTCACCCAGATTGTTGAATAGAATCCGTCCTTTGACTTTGATGGCGACCCGGGGAGACGGTAGATTTGCCATCCCCCGCAAATCTCGAAATGCATCCTGCGATCGCGAGGCTTGTTCTTCGGCGAGCGGCGGGAACGTGGGCCGGGACAGGAGACTCATGGCAGGACATCCAAAAATCGCTACGTCCACAATGATTCAGAAAGTGGTCGGGGGCAATATCCACTTGACGAGATTTGGACATAGCCACTATGATCCGGCGAAATGAAGAGAGTGGCCTCCGGAATTCTCCCCGTGATTGCGGTCGACCGGAAGGGTCCGAAGCCTCTCCACCGGCAGATCTACGATGCCTATCGCACGGCAATCGTCGAGGGCAGCCTGCGGCCGGGGCAACGGGTTCCGTCAACTCGCGTACTTGCAGCGGAACTTGGAGTTTCGCGGTTCCCGGTTCTGAATGCGTATAGCCACCTTCTGGCGGAGGGCTACTTCGAAAGTCGCGTAGGCGCGGGAACGGTTGTTTCCGCTTCGCTGCCGGACCAGTTTAGTTCGAGCGCACCTGCGAGCGTTGCACGACTGCCGGCAGCGCGTTCCGTGCCCCGCCCCGGACCGCGACCGGTCGCGCACCGCGGTTCGTTCCTGCCCCATCGCGAAATATCCCCGTGGCTGCTGGGGTTGGGAGCATTCGGGGTGGGACAGGTGGCGTTTGATCAATTTCCACTCCAGGTGTGGTCTCGCCTGATCGCGCGCCATTCCCGGAACATGAACGCCAAGTCGTTTCACTACGGCGAGCGAATGGGATTGAAGACCCTCCGCGAAACGATTGCGAGCTATCTGCGAACCGCGCGATCGCTGCGCTGCGAAGCCGATCAAATCATGATCGTCAGCGGTTCTCAGCAGGCGCTCGAGCTTTCGGCGCGGGTTTTGTTCGACCCTGGCAGCCGAGTGTGGGTCGAGGAACCGGGTTACCAGCTGGCGCGGGCTGTCTTCGCCATGAATGGTTGTCATCTCGTGCCGGTTCCGGTGGACGAGGAAGGTTTGGACGTTGCCGAGGGCATTAAGCGCTATCGCAAAGCGCGGGCTGCGTTTGTTACGCCTTCTCATCAATTTCCGCTCGGCGTGACCATGAGCGCTTCGCGCCGTTTTCAACTGTTGGAGTGGGCTCAAAACACAGGATCGTGGATCATCGAAGATGACTACGACAGCGAGTACCGATATGAGAGCTCTCCGATCACGTCGTTGCAGGGGCTCGATGCCAACGCTCGCGTCATCTACATCGGGACCTTCAGCAAAGTCTTGTTTCCGTCTTTGCGTCTGGGTTATGTCGTGATTCCACCGGACCTGGTTGACGCGTTTCTCGAGATCCGCCGGGCCATGGATCTCTGCCCCCCGAGCTTCTCGCAGGAGGTGCTCGTGGATTTTATTGGCGAAGGGCATTTTGGGCGCCACATTCGCAGGATGCGCGTTCTTTATCACGAGCGCAGGGATGCCTTGGTAGCCAGCATCGCCAAAGAGTTAGGATCCATGGTCGAAGTGGTGGGAAGCGAGGCGGGTATGCATCTGACTGTCAATCTAGAAAAGGGTTCCGGCGATGTGAGAATTGCCGAACGAGCTTCGAACCAAAACCTTTGGATTTGGCCGCTGTCTCTCCACTATCTCGGCGAGGCGGCACGGCATGGTTTCATCCTGGGCTTTGGCAGCACCGCAGTCGAAGAGATTCCGGGCGCTGTTGGCAAGCTTCGCGACCTGCTCGAAGCGAAGTGAGTGCTGCTCTCGACAAAAATCGGGCATCGCCTCAAGAAGTTTGCAACTCCAGCCGGGCCCTTCACGCTGCACCGCACCCTGGCTGAATGTCTGGAGCGATTGAGTGATGGCCAT
>CAZILJ010000797.1:0-5380 GCA_964539915.1 uncultured Acidobacteriaceae bacterium
CCCGGGCGGCGCTTGAGTTTGGGGTGTTCGCAAAATCTGCCGGGTGCAAGGGGCTTATGGTAATGCCGCCCTACGGCTTCCGGCCGCCGAAGCGTGACGTTTTCGATCATTTACGCAGAGTGCGAGAAGTTGTCGGCCTTCCCGTCATGCTTTACAACGTCCCGGGCACGAGCGGGATCGATGTTACGCCGGAAGAGGTGCAACAACTGGCCGAGGAAGGTGTGGTGCAGTCGGTGAAGTGGTCGACCGCTGAGGTCGGCAGGGTCCGCGATACTAAACTTCTCTGTGGGCCATCCTTTACCGTGTTTGTCGGTAACGATCTGATCGCTTTCGAAGGGCTCGCGGTTGGCGCTGACGGATGGATCAGCTGTTTGCCCATGATCGTGCCCAGCCGGGCCGTGAAGCTGCACAGGTTGCTGGCGGTCGAACAAAACCTGAAAGCGGCGCGCGAGCTTTTTTTCCCGCTGGTGCCCCTCATAAGACTCGTATTTCGAGCGGTCTCATCGCCAGACAACGACCCGCATTGGCTGGCCGTAACCCGGGAGTCGGCACTTTTACGCGGAATCCCGGTAGGACAGAGTCGAAGGCCTCTTTCCGGTATCTCTCGAGCACATGCTGACCAGCTGAAGGAGTTACTCGTAGCTTTGGGCGAGATCGACAGTGGCACGGCGTAGGTGCGACGTAGGGTTCTTAGATATGGAGTTGCGAAACCGCACAATTCTCATTACGGGAGCCGCTCAGGGCTTGGGTCTGGGAATCGCCCGCCGCCTGGCTGCGGCCGGAGCCCGACTGGTGCTGGTGGATTGTGATCCGGTGGTCAAGGACCACCTGGCAGATCCCATCTTTGCCAAGTCGGCGATCGCCATGGTCAGAGATTTGGCGGAGCCCGACGCTCCACGCGACCTGATTCGCGCGGCATTGGAAAAGGTGGAGTCACTGAATGGCCTGATAAACTGCGCGGCCTGGAGTTTACACAAGGCGCTGGCAGAAACGACGATTCGGGAGTTCGATCGTCTGGTCGCGATCAATCAGCGCGCGCCATTCTTCCTCAGTCAGGAATTTGCTAAGGCCATAGAGGGCGCCACTCACGACGCCTGCATCGTGAATATCGCTTCGGTGAATGCCAGCGTCGGGAATGCCTATTTGACCGGATATGCGTCCACGAAAGGGGCTCTGGTCGCGATGGGCCGCGCCATGGCGGTGGAGTTAGCGCCTCGCATACGTCCTGGGCCGATTACTACTTGAGCCGGAACCCCGCTCCGTGGCAACCGAGCCCTTACGATTACCTCGTCATGTTGCGCGATGCCAAGGCGGAATACGAGGTGATCGGCCTGCAATACTATCACTCCGGCCGCGACCTGCTGGAGTGGGAGCGTGACCTCGAGAGTTTCAACCATTTTGGCAAGCCTATACACATTACCGAGATGGGCTTCCCATCGTCGCTCGCTCCGTACCCAGGGCAGGAGAAATATGCATATTGGGGAGGCGGAATCGGTGGCGAGGCCATGGTCTGGCACGGTGAATTCACCGCAACGATTCAGGCGGACTATATCGAGTCAGACTATACCCTTGCTGACAGCAAGCCCTTTGTGGAAGCGATCACCTATTGGGACTTTAACCCCATTGGCCACGACGGCTTTATCCGGGGAGATGGCGCCCAAAGAGGGCTACCGCCGGCTGATGAATCTGCTAGCCAGTTGGAGGAAGTGAAGGGAGGGTCGAGAACAGAATCGGAATCGCAGGCAGTTCCCGGTTCATGCTAATCGGTCAAGATCGGCGTCCAGCGGTGTGACTGGGGACTTTAGGGGTTGCACTACAAGTGAACGGATTTTGAATGGAGGAAGGTTTATGAATCTGACGAATCGTCGTGACTTTCTGAAGCTGGCGGCAACGGCGAGCGCGGCCGCAGCGGCCGGGAAGGCGAAACCGCTGTACGCCGACTCCCAAGAGGTTCTGGGGACGGTACGGGCATGGAGAACGACAAGCTTTGAGAAGTTTCAACCGATTCAATCGCCGCCGCAATGGGAAACATGGTCGGCCGTGTCTGCTCTTGGCATTCATCTTCAACCCGGCAGGCAGTATCAGGAGATGATTGGATTCGGAGGCGCCTTCACCGATGCCTCCTGTTATCTCCTTCATCAGATGGCACCCGATGCCCGACACGCGCTCTTGTCCAACCTTTATGGAGCGAAAGGATTACGCCTGTCCGTGGGACGAACCTGCATTGGGGCGAGTGATTTCTCGACGAAGCTCTACAGCTATGACGATACCCCCGAACCTGATCCTGACCTGAAGCAGTTCAGCGTTGACCATGACCGCCAGTGGATCCTTCCCACGCTGCGAGAGGCCGGGGAGATCAATCCGGACCTTTATCTGTTCTCGGGCGTTTGGAGTCCTCCCGGATGGATGAAGGCCGGTGGGTCTATGTGGGGCGGGTCAATACGCGAGCGGTGGTTCCCCTCCCTTACGCAATATTTCATCAAGTTTCTCCAGGCTTATGCCGCCGACGGAGTAAAGGTTCAGGCGATCACCGTTAATAATGAAGTGGACACGGACCAGGATGGACGTTTTCCAGCCACGCTATGGGGGCAGCAATATGAAATGGGCTTCGTGAGGAAGCATTTGGGCCCCGCTTTAGAACAAGCCTCGCTGGATACGAAAATATGGATTCTCGATCACAACTATGACCTCTGGGGCCGCGTCGTGGATGAACTGAGCAACCCAGCGGTGTACAAGTACGTGGACGGTGTCGCTTGGCACTCCTACGCAGGAGCGCCGGACGCCATGACCCGCGTGCATGACATGTTTCCGGAGAAGCACATGTACTTTACGGAAGGGGGACCTCCGGCTCACCTCTTTGAGCCGGCAGAACAAATGTCGTCGAATCGCCCCGTGTTCGGGACGGACTGGACCCGATGGTCGAGTGCTTTCACGAACATGCTTCGCAACTGGGCTCGATTGATTTGCGTCTGGAACCTTCTCCTCGACGAAAACGGAAAACCTGACATCACAGTTCCCCCGCGTCCCGACAGACCGGGAGGGCTCGTTTCGATCAATTCCAAAACACAGCAACTTTCATACAGCGGAAACTACTATGCCTTTCCTCATTACTCAAAGCTAATTCAAAAAGGGGCACACATTTTCGCCTCTTCCGGCGACTTGCCGGGTATTGAGCATGTTGCGGCCAAGAACACTGATGGCAGCAATGTGCTCGTAGTTACCAACAGCAACGGCGGTGAACAGCAGGTGCAGTGCACGCTGGGAACTCGCGCGTTGAAGCTGCTGCTTCCTCCCGACTCGATCACCTCGTTTGTTTGGTAGTTGAGGTCTGTCGTTTCACGCGGATGCGGCAACTTCCCTGACCCGCGAGATTGAAATAGGAGTGGTTAGTGAGGTTCACGACTGTGGGTTTATCAGTGGTGGCGGAAGATTCGATGCGTAGGGCGCTCCCCGCAGTGTGTAACGGACCGTGAGCGCCAGGCTCCCGGGGCAATCCCTGGTCTCCATCTGCGCTCAGGTGGGTCAACTCCACGCCATTCTCGATAGGCTTTGCCTTCCACACGACTTTGTCAAAGCCCCTGGCAGCGAGTGGTGCCAAACAGATTGAAGTCTGGCCGCAGTACACCAACGATCGTGTAGGCAGCGTCATCGACCGTGATCGACACGCCGATCACGCCGGGAGACGATGCGTACCGGCGCTGCCACAACGCGTGGCTAATCACAACCACGTGGTCGCGCCCGGGGCTGTCATCACCCGGCAAGAAGGTTCGGCCTGACTGAGGCTGCTCTCCCAGAATCTCGAAGAATCTGCCGGAGGCTGCCGGAGCCTCGTCCGGCTTTCGTTGTCCTATTCGTTTCGCAGCGCCACCATGGGGTCAACGCGGATCGCTCGCCGCGCTGGAATGTAGGTTGCCAGCAGCGCGACACCTGCCAGCAATCCGGCGGTCCCGGCAAAAGTGATGGGATCAGAGGGTTGAACTCCGTAGAGCTGCGAAGCCAGCGCGCGGGTTGCCACAAACGAAATGGCCAGGCCCAGACCGATTCCCACCATCACCAGCAGCGATTCTTGCCCGACCACCATTTCCAGTACGTCACGTGCCTGGGCGCCCAGAGCCATGCGTATGCCAATCTCGCGGGTTCTCTGGCTTACTGAGTATGCGGTCACACCATAGATGCCGACTGAAGCCAACAGCAACGCCGCAGCGCCAAACAGTCCCAGCAGTACGGTTGAAAAGCGCTGCGGTGCAATCGAGTCCGCCACTGCGTCGTCCATCGTTTGCACTGTTCCGATGGGCTGCTTGGGATCGAGGGCGATGACCAGCTTGCGCATCGTCTCAACCATCGCAACCGGATCACTTTCCGTCCTGACTACTACTTCAGTCGCATGGGTAGCCATATCGATGTACTGCGACGGAATCTGTTGAACAGAGAAGTAGTACTGCGGACCCACAGGTTCCACACCGGTCAGCCCGTAAGTTGCCACGTGGTCAACCACCCCCACAATCTGGATGGGTGGCAGCGGGTCCCGGATGATGAACTTCCCCAAGGCGCCCCCGTTGAAACACTTGCGCTCCAACACTTCGTCAACCACCGTTACGAGAGGAGATCCCTGTTTGTCGGATTCGGAAAAGAGCCGGCCTTTCCGCAGCCGTATGTGCATAGTTTGGAAGTAACCCGGCCCGACTTCATTATCAACGGCCTCAAAGCCTTCTTGCTGGCTTTGGCTGGGAAGCCGGAATCCGCTTTCGCTGCTCCCGATCAGCGGCAAACTAGTCGCGTAGGACACCAACTGAACGCCCGGCACAGCCTGGGCTCGCCGCTTAAACTCATCGAAGAATTGGATGCGCTTTTCGCCTTTGTACTCCGCTGGTAAATCGACAGTGAAGGTCAACAATTTGTGCGGATCAAAAGCCGGGCTCACGCCTAGCAACTTGGAGAAGCTGCGCAACAGCAGCCCCGCCGCTATCAGCAGCACCACCGCCAACGCAAATTCTGAAACGACGAGAACATGCCGCGCTCTCTGATGTTCGCGGCCGGCGGAAGTCCGCGAACTGGTGCCCTGCAGCGCATCGCCAATCTGGTTGCTCGAGAAGCGGAGAGCGGGAAGGATGCCAAACAGGATTCCGGTCAGAATCGAAAGACCGGCAGTGAAGACCAGCACTGGGCCGTCGACCGTGATCTCGGCCAGTCGAGGCAGATTCGAGGGCTTCAGCGCCCCCAAGGCCGCAACTCCCCAGTACGCCAGCAGCACGCCCACCACACCTCCGCCTACCGCGAGCATCACGCTCTCGGTGAGCATCTGCCGCACCAACCGGCTCCGGCTCGCGCCCAGCGCAGCTCGGATCGAGATTTCCTTTTGCCTTGCTGTGGCCCGCGCCAG
>CAZILJ010000798.1:0-4531 GCA_964539915.1 uncultured Acidobacteriaceae bacterium
GTCCTTAAAGCTTTACTTGAACTCATCCCGAGGGCGGACTACGCCTACTTTGGCGACACGGCCCGCCTGCCTTACGGATCGAAGTCAGTCGAAACCGTCGCCCGCTATGCCGTGGAGGCCGCACACTACCTCGAATCTCACGGCGCCCAGATGCTGGTGATCGCTTGCAATACCGCGACGGCGCTGGCGCTGGATCGCATCAGGTCGGCGACCCATGTGCCGGTCGTGGGGGTGATCGAACCGGGCGCGGAGGCCGCCGCGGCTGCCACGAAGAATCAGAAAATTGTGGTAATTGGAACCGAGGCTACGGTCTCCAGCCACGCGTACCGCCAGGCGCTCGAAGCCCGCGGCCTGAGCGCGCGGGAGAAGGCCTGCCCACTCTTGGTTCCGCTCGTCGAAGAAGGATGGGTCGAGCATTCCGTCACGCAACAGGTCGCGCGCATTTACCTGGAGGAGGCTTTCGCGGATGGATTTCGCTACGCCGATACCCTGGTTCTGGGCTGCACGCACTATCCTCTTCTGAAGCCGCTGCTGCATGGCGTTGCGCCGGAAGATGTGAGCATCGTGGATTCGGCGGAGTCGACCGCTCGCGCTGTGGCTTCCCGGCTACGGCAGTTGGTGCCCGCGACCGGGGACGCCGAAGAACGCCGCTCGCTTCCACGAATGAAGTTCTTCGCCACTGATTCGGTGGAAAAGTTTCGCAGGCTGGGCGGGCGCTTCCTGGGACGTGCGATTGATGACGTAACCCACGTGGATCTGAAGGAATAGTTTCCTTCGCCTTTAAAGTTTTAAGTTGCGCAGGCGGAGGGCGTTGGTGATGACAGAGACGGAACTGAAGCTCATGGCTGCGGCGGCGAAGATAGGGCTGAGCAGCAGCCCAAAGAACGGATAAAGCACGCCGGCCGCGATGGGAACTCCGATCGCGTTGTAGACGAAAGCGAAGAAAAGATTCTGGCGGATGTTGCGCATGGTCGCACGGCTTAGCTTGCGGGCGCGCAGGATTCCTGTGAGATCGCCCTTCACCAGCGTGATGCTGCCACTTTCCATGGCAACATCGGTGCCCGTGCCCATAGCGATGCCAACATCGGCCTGAGCCAGCGCGGGCGCGTCGTTGATGCCATCGCCAGCCATCGCGACAACTCTTCCCTGTCCCTGCAGTTTGCGGATCACCTGCGACTTGCGTTCGGGTAGAACCTCGGCTTCGAACTCATCGTCCCGCAAACCAAGTTGCGCCGCAATGGCTGCGGCGGTGGCGCGGCTATCTCCCGTGAGCATCACCACACGAACCCCCTGGCTCTTCAGAGCTTTCAGCACATCCGGGGTAGAGGTCTTGAGGGGATCGGCGACTGTGAGTTCGCCCGCGTATCTACCGTCAATCGCGACAATGAGATTCGCACCGTTGCTGCCCGGAGGAACTCCCGTGTCCTCACGACGAGCGCCGACATCATTCATGAAAGCAACATTGCCAACCGCAACTCGTCTTCCGTCGACCGTCCCCTGCACACCTTTGCCGACGGTGTAGGCAAAGTCGCTGGGATCAGACAAGGTCAATCCCTTTTCCCTCGCGGCATTCACAATCGCCGTCGCCAAAGGATGCTCGCTGGCCTTCTCCAGGCTGGCAGCGAGACGAAGCAATTCATCGGCGGTGTCCCGCGGCGCGACAGAGACTAGGGTCAACTTCGGCCTGCCTTCCGTCAGCGTGCCAGTCTTGTCCACGATGAGGGTGTCGACTTTTTCCAGCGTCTCGAGCGCCTCGGCATTCTTGATCAGAACACCTGCATGTGCGCCGCGCCCGGTGCCAACCATGATCGCCATCGGTGTAGCAAGACCCAGGGCGCACGGACAGGCAATGATCAGGACCGCAACCGCGTTTACCAACGCGTGCGCGAGGCGCGGCTCTGGACCGAAGAAAAACCATGCCGTAAACGTCACCGCAGCGACGGCGACAACCGCCGGCACAAACCAACCGGCAACGCGATCCGCGAGGCGTTGAATCGGAGCGCGACTGCGTTGCGCCTGCCCCACCATCTGAACAATCCGCGCGAGCAGCGTCTCCGGGCCAACGCGCTCGGCGCGCATGACGAACGACCCCGTCGAATTGATGGTCGCTCCGATCACCGGACTTCCGGCAGATTTCTCTACCGGAATCGATTCGCCGCTAATCATCGATTCGTCGATCGCGCTGCTTCCTTCGAGCAGCACGCCATCCACAGGAACCTTTTCTCCGGGACGCACGCGCAACCGGTCGCCCGGTTTCACTTGTTCGAGCGGAATGTCTTTTTCCGTTCCCTCTGCCGTAACGAGGCGTGCGCTTTTGGGGCTGAGATCGAGGAGCGCTCGAATAGCAGCGCTTGTGCGGCTGCGGGCACGTAGTTCCATCACCTGGCCGAGCAGAACAAGAGTCGTGATCGCTGCGGCGGCTTCGAAGTACACATCGGGATATCCGCCCATGCCACGGAGTGATTCGGGGAAGATCCGCGGCGCGAGAGTCGCAACGATGCTGTAGCCGAACGCAACGCCGGTTCCCAGGCCGATCAGCGTGAACATGTTCGGGCTGCGGTTGATCAGAGACGCGCAGAACCGTTGAAAGAATGGAAGTCCGCACCACAGCACCACAGGAGTCGATAAGGCGAATTCGAGCCCCGGAATATTCAGCCGGGCGCTCATGAAGGCGTGCGGCCAGAACATGCTTCCCATGGCAATCCCTAGGAGGGGTAGAGTCAAAACTACGCCTACCCAGAAGCGGCGCGTCATATCGCGCAATTCGGGATTCTCTTCCACTGCCGCACTCATCATGCGCGGCTCGAGGGCCATGCCGCAAATCGGGCATGAGCCCGGTTCCGATCGGACGATTTCCGGATGCATCGGACAGGTATATTCGGTGCGCGTGCCGGCGACCGGAACCTCTGGTTCTAGAGCCATGCCGCACGATGGACAAGCTCCGGGCTTCATCTCGCGAACTTCAGGACACATGGGACAGATATATGCCGGCTCTGCCACCGTGTTTAGCTTGGCCGCAGCTGGCGACACCACTTTTTGACTCGTCGTGTGTGCGCTCCCGGGCTGAGACGGCACCGATTTTGGCGCTCCGGGCACTCCAATCATGACCAACTGCGACGACGCCGGTGCGGGATTATTCAGGTATCTTTGAGGCTGCGCTTTGAACTTCTCCGCGCAACCCGCGGAACAGAAGTAATACGTCTTCCGCGCATGCTCGTGGACATACTTGGCTGACGCGGGATTCACATTCATCCCGCAAACCGGGTCACGCTCGAGGGTAATTGGATTGGACAAGGTCATGCACGATGCCGGAAAGGGTGCAGAAACTGTTTGTTTTGATTGCCAATGCTCTATATTAGATTCATCCGGCCGCATCCACCGGGCCGTGCCAAAATCATCCCATCGAAGGGTTTGAACCGATGACTTATCTCGAGCTAGTTTTCAACTACGGCGCAATTCCTGGCGAGAACGAGATGCGGGCAATTGACTCGATGCGCGAGGTTTACGGGATCCGACAGGTGCAGTTCAATGCCAAACAGCGAACGGTGCGAGTGGAGTTCGACGCCTCGCGTCTCAAACAGAATGCGGTGGCGAAACTATTACGCAACGCCGGAATCGATGTGCGCGAGCCGGTAGTACTGGCCTGAGGGACCGGGCCTCCCGTCTCACAAACACGTAAAGCCTAGTTTAGTGTGTGACATACGACACAGTGGTCGATTTCCAGGCAAAAAATTACCCATGGCTTGAGCCATGGGCTGAAACGGGGGGAAGGCTTTCAGTCCCGCGCGTAGGACATAAAGCAAGGGGTGCTCACAGAAAACCTCTGGCCGAAGTTATTCTCTGAAGCACCCCGTTGCGCGCCACTTCGTCTGTTGTTTCTAAAGCAACTGGGATGCCGTAGCGCAAATGCTTCAAAACAAACGATAACAATGTTCTCGGCCCTGTAGTAATTGCCTGCTCCCGGGAAAGTTTTACCCCGAGCGACCCTCGAACCGGCAACGACAAAACACCCCTGGTCCGAAACGATCAGGAAATCAATCCGAGACCGATCTCTCGAGCAGCATCGAAGTGCGTTTTCAGCAAAACGATTCTTCGCTATAATCAACCGAACCGCATTCCTGCCAAGCACGTCCGCGCCCTTAGCTCAGTTGGATAGAGCGTCTGGCTACGAACCAGAAGGTCGGGAGTTCGAATCTCTCAGGGCGCACCATTCTTTCACCCAGTAATGCGGCTTCCAGCGTGATCAGGTCATCGATCACCGTCCCGCCGTTTTCCCTCTGTACTATGGATTTACTAGGACTAGGTTCGGGGTGAATCTCCGCCAGACTGCTTTCCCTTCACAACCCACGCCCAGAGCCACGTTCGTCCTCCGATCGCGCCAACCGCCGCCGACGATTCTCTGTTACCTCCGCCCCGACTGGTTTTGGGGCAGTAATTGTTGAGTGGCTGACCAACCACTCTCGAATCCAACCGGTGAGTGCCCTTGCTTGCACATTCCAAATTGCTGTCCGGTTTTGGACATGCCATCCGG
>CAZILJ010000799.1:0-4077 GCA_964539915.1 uncultured Acidobacteriaceae bacterium
ATTGGTGAAAACCGAACCTTCGATCACGTGTACGGTACTTTCAAACCTAAGCACGGACAGTCCGTGGATAACCTGCTCTCAAAACGCATCGTCAAGGCGGACGGTTCGCCGGGCCTCAACTACGAGCTTTCGACCCAGTTCAGCGCCGTCGACAGCGGGCTTTATGAAATCTCTCCCGGCAGCAAATTCGTTTACTTCAACATCCCTACGCCCGAAACGGGAGGGGCTCCGACCGCTCCCAGCGACACCAATCCGGCTCCCTTCGTAACCTTATCGCTGGCCAAGCTTGCGGAACCAGATCTGGCCCCTGCCTACAATAAATATCTGCTAACCGGTGCGACGGGACTGCCGCATGCCGTGCCCGATACGCGCATTCCCAACGTCGAGACCTTGGGCTCCGGCGCATTCCAACTCACCTCCAGAACTCTTCCCTACGATGCCTATGCGGCCAGCCCAGTACATCGGTTCTACCAGATGTGGCAGCAGACCGATTGCAGCGCGGCCACTGCCATCTCGGAAAATCCCAGCGGTTGCCTGAACGATCTCTTCCCCTGGGTCGAAGTAACGATTGGAGCTGGAAGCAATGGAGCCGCACCGCCGGCGAAGCTCAACACCGGCGAGGGCGCGACCTCAATGGAGTTTTTCAACGTCGCCAAAGGGGACGCTTCCTACTTCGAGGAACTGGCGGAGCAATACACCATTAGCGACAACTTCCATCAATCGGTGATGGGAGGTACGGGAGCCAACCACATCATGTTTGGTTACGCCGATGCGCTTGCCTTCAGCGACGGCAAAGGGCACCTCGCCACTCCCCCGGCCAACCAGATTGAAAATCCCAATCCCCAGGGTGGAACCAACAACTACTACGATCAGGACGGCTACTCCGGCGGCAGTTACAGCAATTGCAGCGACATTAGCCAGCCGGGCGTGCCCGCGGTCGTCAATTATCTCCAGTCGCTGAATCCTCCCATCGAACCCCGCTGCACTCCCAACGCTTACTACCTGCTGAACAACTACAATCCCGGCTTCGTTGGCGACGGAACTCTGGACAGCGTCTACACGCCGTTCACCATTCCTCCCACGTCTCAAAAGCATATTGGAGACTCCTTGTCGGCGGCGGGTTTGTCCTACACCTATTTCGGGGAAGGCTGGGATCTTTACAGCAGCGATCCGAGCGGCGCCAACCCCTACGATCGCTATTGCAATATCTGCAACCCATTCCAATACGCGACCGACATCATGACCGTCCCGGCCGAGCGCGAAGCCCACATCCAGGACACAACTTCGCTCTACGAGGACCTGATCGATGGCAACCTGCCCGCGGTTTCGATCGTGAAGCCCAGCGGATTTACCGACGGTCACCCATCGTCGTCGAAATTGAATCTGTTTGAAGGCTTCGTCAAGAAAATCGTAAACCAATTGCAGAAGAATCCGACACTCTGGGCCAGCACTGCCGTGTTCGTCACCTTTGACGAGGGCGGCGGCTACTATGACTCCGGCTACATCCAGCCTGTCGATTTCTTCGGTGACGGCACGCGCATCCCGCTGGTTGTCATCTCTCCCTACTCGACCGGCGGCATCGTGAACCACAGCTATGGCGACCATGTTTCGATCATCAAGTTCATTGAGCGAAACTGGAAACTCAAACCCATCACCAGCCAGAGCCGGGATAATTTTCCGAATCCGAAGGTCAAAAAGGGCAACCCGTACGTGCCTATCAACAGCCCCGCGCTTGACGATCTGTTTGATCTGTTCAATTTCGGGTCAAAGTAGACGTCTCCATCGAGTGACAAGTGCGATTACTGCACCGGCCAGGGGTTCAATTTACCTTTGGCCGGTGCTCATAGGTAAGGCGTAACCCCTGTTGAAGCAATTTGTGGAGGAGATATGACCGCGGTGAAGATAACCCGACGAGGGACCTTGTCGCTTTTTATGCTGGTGTGCAGCCTGGCGTTCGCAGGCGAGAACCAGGCTGCCAACGTTTCTGGGAAATGGCAGCTGAGTTGGGAGGCCCGGATCGGAACCGAGCGTTGCATCGTACAGATCGACCAGGCAGACTCAAAACTGGTGGGCACCTATCAGGGCAGATTGGGTTCTCCCAAGATCTCAGGCAATGTGGAGGGCAAAAACATCAGCCTGAAGCTGGATTTTCAGGGCGCTTATCCTTTTGCTCTGGTTCTTACCGGCACGGTCGACGGCGACAGAATGAGCGGAAAGTTCGAGATAGAAGGCGTCGAGGGCGGCTATGACGGGCACGGAGAGAATGTTCGCCCAAGTAATTATTCCTGGACCGCGACTCACCGGACCGATCAAACGCAATCAGACATTAGCCAGCAGAATCAGCGCCGCTACCCGGAACAATCCCGGCCCTAAGATTCCAAGTTGAGGTTTAGGCCGTCGGCAACCCAAAGGGCCGACCAAAGAGCGCCTGTGGATTTCTTTTCACCTGGAATTCATCGCCGAGTCACCTCCCTGTAATCATTCAGCGACTAGCGTTGAAGAGAGTGCGAAAATCGTTGAACGCAAGCGAGAGAATCTGCCGGAAGTCCATGCTGGATTTGTTTTGAATGGTGCGACGGGTGCACTGTCAATTCGTACCAGGTAAACCGAGGTTCTAGCTCCGGAGGGAAGTCGCGGCCTTCCCAATGTTTTCAGCAGCCTCTTACGTGAATTCCAGACGACATCAAGGACATCCCTTGCAATTTACCAGGCGCGACTTATTACGAATGGGGCTTTGCGCGGGCGCCGGCATGCTCGCCGCTCCGCGTCGCATCCTGGCTCAGCAAGCCGGCGCCAGCCACGCGGTTATGAACCCGGCCATGAAAATGAGCCCGGGCAACGTCCGCGCCCTGCTCAAGGCGTTTCCGCAAGCGCCACCGGCAGGTCCGCTCGCCAGTTACGTGACCCCGTTGTCAATTCCGCCCGTTATCCGGGCGAAGCCGGGTTCGGCGCCAAATGCCCCCGTCGAAGTCCGCATGGTTCCGTTTCAGCACAGATCCCATCGCGACCTCCCGGCAGCTATGGTCTGGGGATACAACGCCAAATGGCCGGGCCCAACGTTCGAAGTCCGCCGGGGCGAGCCACTTTTTGTGAAGTGGTCGAACCATCTTCCCACTAAACACTTTCTTCCTGTTGACCCTACTATCCACGGCGCCGGCGAAGGTGTGCCGGAAGTTCGCACTGTCACACACCTGCATGGCGCGCGGGTCATGCCCGACAGCGACGGCTATCCCGACGCATGGGTTACCTCCGACGGAAAGGCGGGAGTCGTCTCCGCTGCTGATCCCTGCCACTACCCCAACGAGCAGGCCGCGACCACGCTTTGGTATCACGATCACGCGCTGGGCATTACTCGGCTCAACGTCTATGCCGGTCTGGCTGGCTTTTATCTGATTCGCGATGATGAAGAAGACGCCCTCAACTTGCCCAGCGGCCCCTACGAAATCCCGCTCATGATTCAGGATCGAAAATTTGGTGTCGATGGCTCGCTGCTCTATCCTCCGCCGCAGGACGGTACACATCCCACGTGGATGCAGGAATTTTTCGGCGACACTATCTGCGTCAACGGAAAGGCCGCGCCATTCCTCGAAGTTGAGCCGCGCAAATACCGCTTCCGCCTGGTCAACGCCTCCAACTCCCGCTTCTATCACCTCACGCTCCTTCCCGCCGACGCCAAGGGTAAGCCGACTGGCGCACCCGCCGGCGCCCCACCCTTTCGTCAGGTCGGCAGCGACGGCGGCCTGCTACCCGCGCCCCTGCAATCGCACTACTTGATTTTTTCTCCCGGTGAGCGCTTCGATTTGGTCATCGATTTCTCCGAGCACAAGGGGGAAAATTTCGCGCTCCTCAACGACGCTCCCGCTCCCTACGCGCGCGGCGGAGAAATCGTTCCCAAAGACGTGATGCTTTTCAAAGTGACCAAGCTGCTTGCCGGCAAAGACACCAGTTCGCTTCCCGACGCCCTCTCTCCCTGGTCCCCGCTCAATCCGACTCACGCCGTCCGCGAACGAATCCTCGCGCTCACCGAGATGGATCGTCCTTCCGACGGCTACACCATGATCGGACTGCTCGGCCAAA
>CAZILJ010000800.1:0-4622 GCA_964539915.1 uncultured Acidobacteriaceae bacterium
GGAATCCGCTATGACCGCAATGTTGCCCCGCGAGTTTTCGTCTTTGCGGGCGCCGATTTCATGGCGAACGCCTTGCAAGAACTCGATTTGCGGCAAGTTTACACCGGCGGTTTCGGCTTCCATGCCATCCAGAGCGAGACCACCATCTTGAACTTCCTCGGTGGCGTCAATTACACGCACGAAACCTATTCCAACGGGCCGTTGGTACCCGACAGCGCACCCCCGGTTTTTGCCTCCTACGGCAAAACCAACAAATTTGTGGCGCTCACTCTGGGCGAGGAAGTGACACGTAAAATCGGCAAGGGTACGGAGATAACGCAGAATATGGATTTCTATCCCGATCTCCAGGACACGGGCCAGTATCGCTGGACCTTCAATCTCGGCAGCGTGACCAAGATCAGCAAATGGTTGGGCTGGCAAAACCAGTTCGGGGACATCTACGTGACCAATCCGCCGACCAGTTCAAAGAAGAACGACGTGATCTTTACCACCGGCCTCAATATTGCGTTCACGCCCGCAGCGAAGTAGCACCGATTAAGATGAGCCCTCATCGCCGGGTCTGCGTTTTCATTCAACGGTCGCGCATTTCTATTTCTTCGGCAGGGCTAATACCCGCCCTGAGATGGCCTGATTCTTCAACATGCCACCGACGACCAGCGGCCCGATCGGTGTCGAAACGATGCCTCGGCTGTCGCTGCGCACATCAAATGTGTCCGGGATAATCGTGCCCCACCGATTGCCATGCAGTTCGAACGCAAAGGTCACCGGGGAGATCTCGGTGGGCTTCCCGTCGTAATCCAGACCCTTGAGATTGTGTGGATTGGTCGTCCCACCCGAGAACAGCATCCTGTGTTCCTTGTCGCTCCCGCCGACGATCCCAAACCGCCCCGGCCCGGGATGCGGAGGCAACTTGCTCCATTCGATCTTGTTCGGATCTTTGCGGTCGATCTTCCCCATCCAGCACTCGTCGGACGCGACGTATGGGTTTCCAGTCTCCGGGTTTTTCCTGGCGCCATCGACGAAGACGATGGCATCGTCAACCAGGCCGCCGGCATGGCCAAAAACCGGTGTTCCGGGAAACGGCGTGGCTTGGCTCCATGTATTTTTTTCCGCGTCATACACCTGCACGTTGTTCACCGGACCGCTCTTTGATCTACCGCCGACAAGGTAAATGTAACGGTCGTGATTCAAGCCGATCACCGCGCTGTCCACAGGTACTGGAATGTCCGCGGCGCGATACCAGCGATGTTCTTCCGCCACGAAGGAATTCACGTCAGCGACCGTAATCTCATTTCCCTGCCCGTCCACTACGTATCCGCCGAAAACAAAGACTTGCCCTCTGGCGCCCACGGCAGAAGAACCCACGCGGCCGGCAACTCCCGGCACAGGGCGGCCTTCTGTCCACTTCCCCGACGAGAGGCGCAGAACAAACATCCTGTTGGTGATGTCGTCCCAGGTTTTCTTGACCCCAATTCCCATCAAGGAGTAGACCTCGATGCCATTCTTGAGCGAGGCGACCGCATTATTCGATACCGCCATCGGCATCGGTGGAATCTTCGGTTGATCGGCCGCCAGCAGGAAAGCGGCGCATAGCACAGGGAGGAAGAGGACCGAAAATTTTTTCATTGCTGAGATATTACGTCTTTCAAGACGGCACCGGCAAAGCCCTTGATGCTGACAAGATCCCATCGACTTCTACCTAATCGGCCTCTTACTGAAACAGTCCCTGGCGCACCCCGTGAATGAAGTCTGTGTACGCCGGAGTCTGCCCGTTGGCGCGCATCAGCGTAGCGATCTGTCCCCGGTGATAGGCGGAGTGCATGATGACATGAGTGAGTACATCCACAATCGTGTTCGTCCACTCCTCACCCATGCTGTTCTTGTAAGAGATCGATTGAGAAACGTCCCCCGCCGTGATCAGGTCTAGAAATGCAAGCCACAGGCCGCCCATTTTGGCGGCTTGCGCCTCGCACTGAGCCAGATCGGGCTCCGGCCATACCGGAACACTCTGCGGTTGTTGTTTCAGCCGCTCCAGCCAGACCATTTCGGCAGCCAGGATATGCGACATCAGTTCGAGCGATCGCTCCTTGGCACCGCCTGCGGCTCGTATCGCGTTCAAGACTTCCCGGTTCGCCCACTCATCGTATGCAAACTGCCGGCGCAAATAGTCAGCAAGGTTCACGAAACTGCCCTCCTTGGCAGCGATTCCTGCGGTTCCATGTACTTCGTGATTCTCCCCCAAGCAATGTTGTAACCATCCTTTCACATTTCAGGTCTAGACTGCTTGGGAAGCGACTCCTGATCGCGTCCCGATTTCCCATGCCACGGAAAGTGCCGACGTCTCGAATTATCAAAGGGGAACCGCCGGAAACCGGTCCGCGCCTGGCGAGATCTACCCCCGAGTCGCGAGCCAGAGGTGCTGACGATCTGGCCGGCCTGGCGCTGAAGGCATGCCTCATCGCTCGCGATGCAGCTTTCAACGTTCGGGACCTGCTCACCAATTCGTCGCGCATGGCATTTCTGGCCATCAAGGATTGCGAACAAGAACTGGACCGGATCGAGCGCCAGATCGACGAGCAATTGCCTGCGGCAATCACGCGAGTGAATGAAGCTCGGGCACGCCAGTTGCTTTCCAGTCTGAAGTCCACGACCGATCTGGAGCGCATCGGCGACCTGGTGATGAGCGTGGCATTGCGGTCACAGTCCAGACCCAAAAAAGTTGCGGCATCCGACGCGCGTGACCTCGTCGAAATGTCGACCGTCTTGCGTGACATGCTCGACCTCATTCACCAGGGTTTCTCCACCCTTGATCTGGAATGCGCCCGTAAGGTCTTGCAAATGGATAAGGACATCGACCGCATCTGCCACGCTCTGTTCCAGAAACATCTGGCGGAAACCGTAGCGCAAGGCGATACGACCGGCTTCGATGTGCTGCTCATGGCGCAGGCCCTGGAGCGCGCCGGAGACCACACCACGAATCTCGCCGAAGATCTCTATAGCTTGATCGAAGGGCGCAGCCTGCGGCATGTTCCTAAAAGGAAAGCCACCAACTAGCGTCTTTCCAATTTCAAAATTCATCATTCTTTAACACGCGGTAAACATTCGCGCAACATTGTCCTCATAGAGTTTTTTAGAGCTGAATGCCGGAGGTTCCGCGGGCTTCCTGCGTGATCCTCACTCAACATGCATCTCCCCTTGAATGCTTTCGAGCGGACCCCAGCCGCCAGTGTCTCTGGCGCGCTCCGTTCTCTCATTTTCGTAGTCGAGGACGATGCCGACATCGCCCGCCTCATCACGCATAATCTGCGGGCCAGTGGATTTGAGGTGCGAAGTTTCGTCAGCGGCGCATCGGTCGTTTCCGAAGCACTGCGCGAAATGCCGGCATTGTTCCTCCTGGATGTGATGTTGCCGGGATCTGATGGCTTTGAACTCTGCCGCCACATACGCCAGACTCCAGCCATCTCGGCGATCCCGGTCATCTTTCTGACCGCAAAGACCTCGGAATCCGACCGCGTCAAGGGACTGGAACTGGGCGGCGACGATTACATCACCAAGCCCTTCAGTCCGCGCGAACTCGTGGCCCGCATTCGCAGCGTTCTGCGTGGGTTAGCGCAGGATACCGCGACCGCCGAAGTGCTGCGCCTGGGCGACCTGGAAATTGACATGTCGTCCATGACCGTACAGGTGCAAGGCCGCAATGTTCTCACGACCGTTCGCGAATTCCGCTTGCTGGAATATTTGGCCACGCATCGCGGCCGCGTGATGACTCGTGATCAGTTACTCGACGCCGTCTGGAAGGAAACTCCGTTCGTGACCCCACGATCCATCGATGTCTACATCCGCCGCCTTCGAGAAAAAATCGAACTTGATCCCCGTCATCCGCAATACCTCAAGACCCTGCGGGGTATCGGCTACCGCTTCGAAGTACCCAGATGAGTGCGTGAATAACGGAATCACTTCACGACTTCAATCGCGAGTTCTGAATTCTGTGAGCGGCCCTCCCTCTGGCCCTCACTCACTCTTTTCATCGCACGCTCGCCCCGCGTCGTTTATTCTTTTCCCATCCTTCTCATGGCCTCAAACAAGCCCAAGCCGCTTTGGAACGCCGACGACCAGAACGCCCGCCTGGCAGAGCTAACGGCGCATTCGGACGAATCCGTGAAAGATCATCCTCTGCGCCGCGATGTACGCTCGCTGGGCGCGATCCTCGGGCAGGTTCTGGTCGAACAATCCGGTCAAGATTTGTTCGAATCAGTCGAAGAATTGCGGCGATTGCTGATCCAACATCGCGAAACGGTGCGGCGCACCCCGGAGCATGGTTTTTCGCCCGAACTGATGGTGAAGGCACAAGACATTGTTTCGCGGATGGACTTAACCCGCGCCCACCAGGTCACTAAAGCGTTCGCGACCTATTTCGAGCTCACCAATCTCGCCGAAACGAACCACCGCAAGCGCCGGCGGCGCGCGGGCAAATTGGACCGCGATTATCCGTCGCTTCCGGGCTCGTTTCGCGGAACGCTGCGGCGCCTGAAAGAGGTGGGACTCTCGGTGGAGAATGCCGTCGTCGCCCTCGGGCAGATCGCGATCACGCCGGTCTTCACGGCGCATCCCACCGAGGTCGC
>CAZILJ010000801.1:0-2397 GCA_964539915.1 uncultured Acidobacteriaceae bacterium
AAGATGTATTCGAGGCCAAAATGACTTCAGGCCGAGTCAGCCGATCGAGGTCGCGAAAAATTTCCGTTTTGATTTCGAATTTCTCGGTCGCCGCCTCGATCACGAAATCGCAGGCCGCCAGCTTCGCTCGATCCGTAACCGTCTGAATGCGTTCAAGCGCGGAATCCCTGTCCGCAGCGCTGAGCTTGTTCTTCGCAACTTCGCGGTCGAGATTCTTGCCAATCGTCCCCAGCGCGCGCTCCAGAAACCGCTGTTCCACGTCGCACAACACAACGTTGAACCCACTCCGCGCGAACACATGCGCGATCCCATTTCCCATCGTCCCCGCACCCACCACTCCCACTCGCTGAACATCCATAACGTTTCGCCTCGATGAAAACGTTCGAGTCTATCACTTCAGGGTGATGGAATTATGATGATGCGATTGTTAGGACCTTGTCATTCCGAGCGCCGCGAGGAATCTGCTGCCGGGTGCCCCATCCTAACGTGGCGCAGTTTGCGGCCTTAGGGTAGGGATTTTGATTTACATTATTCAGGACCTGAGCCTGGGCAATTTCAGTGAGAAGAATTTACGGTGTCGCAGATGCAGCGACCTCCGGTCCGGCGACAGGCCGCGCATCAGGCGCCACCCCCGGCCAGATCGGCACTTGCGCATCCCCCCAGCGATGGTTGCCAGCCAGGCGTCTGTGCGCTCAGACGGCTACACCCAAACCCAAGCCAAAGAGCAAAGAGCAAAGAGCAAAAATCAAAGGCTTCCTCACAATCCCCACAGCTTAGACCAGTCACTGCCACAAGCGGCAAATCCGAATCAGAATAGGTTTCGCGAAGTCGAGTGATGAGAAGTCGAACGTCTGATTGCAATCGAACCACAGGTTCGATCTGCAGGCTGTCTTGCCGTGCATGCTATGCTGTCCGACGTGCCCGACGCTGCCTCGCTCCGAAATTCGGAACATCCTCGGCATGCGGTGTTTGTCCGCGTGACCCACTGGATCACCGCAATCTGCTTTTTTGCTTTGCTCATTAGCGGAGCGGAGATCGTCATCTCTCATCCGCGTTTCTATTGGGGCGAAACCGGGAATGATCTGACGCCTCCGCTGTTTAAAATACCGATCCCCGCTTCCAGGAATTTGGTCCCCACTGGCTACGGCTACGTGCTGCCCGACCAGAATGGGTGGAGCCGGTATCTCCACTTTCAGGCGGCATGGGCAGCGGTTTTGACCGGCCTTCTCTATGCCATCTGGGGTTTGTGGACCGGCCACTTCCGCAGCAACCTGTTTCCTGCTCCCGCAGAGAGGACGTGGCGGTCGGCTTGGGGAGTGATGTCGAAGCACATTCGCCTCAAACGGCCGGACCCAGCCGACGCCCTTTCCTACAACGTACTGCAGCGGGCCGCATACCTGATGGTGATCTTCGTTCTGTTCCCCCTCGTAATCTGGACGGGGCTCGCACTCTCACCTGGCTTCAATTCCGCGGTTCCGGCAGGGGTCAATTTGCTGGGAGGGCGGCAAACCGCGCGCACCCTTCATTTCTTCATCTCCGCATTTCTCCTGCTGTTCCTCATTGTGCACGTCGCTATGATTGTTCTGGCCGGGTTCACCAGTCGCATGCGGGCCATGATTACCGGAACAACGATTTCCGGAACGGCGACTACCGGACCAACGATGACAAGTATCGCAACCGCGCCCCAGCAACGCGTAGGAGAAGAGCGAATATGAGAAGAGCGCCCACGAACAAAGTCTCACGCCGCAAGTTCGTCACCGCTGGTCTCGCCGCCACCGCAGGCGTGTCGGGTCTGGCCGCGGCCGCCGCCCTCGCGAAGCGCTATGGACTGATCCCGCCCGACAGCGGCGGAATCTACGGTCCCGGCGAAACGTTGACCTATGCCGCCCAGCGGCTTCTGACCAGGCACTCGCTGGCCCGCGAGTTTCCTCGCAGCATGATTTCCAAGGTTCCGTTCGCCAACGAAATCGCGCCCCTGAACGATCCCTTCAAACGCTTCCAGGCCGGCGGGTTTCGAGACTGGCGGCTCTCGGTCGGAGGCATGGTCGCCCAACCCGCGTCGCTTTCCCTGTCTGACCTCAGGAGTTTTCCCGTCCGCAGCCAGATCACTGAGGTGGTGTGCGAGGAAGGCTGGTCTTATGTCGCCCAGTGGATTGGAACTCCTCTGCATGAGATCCTGAACGCCTCCGGAATCCTGCCGCAGGCGCGATACATCGTTTACTTCTCCATCGAGCCTGACTGGTGGGAGAGCATTGACATGGCCGATGCTGTCCATCCCCAGACTCTGCTGACTTACGCCATGAACGACGGAGATCTTCCGGTGGGTTTCGGCGGTCCGCTCCGGCTGCGAGTGCCCCGCCAACTCGGCTACAAGAGCGTCAAATTCATAACCCGCCT
>CAZILJ010000802.1:0-3890 GCA_964539915.1 uncultured Acidobacteriaceae bacterium
CGGGCGCGGGCGCGGTCGAGCACGTCGGCAACTGGGGCAACGACGACACCACCTATGACGACGCTTACTTCCTCGGCGGACGTCCCTGGGAAGCGGCGCAGCGCTATCACGACGAAGCCGCAATTTTTCAGATCGACAAAGTCCGCACGCCCACGCACATGGTTGCAGGAGCCGACGACATCCGCGTCGCCGTGATGGAAGATTATCTTCTGGAACACGCCCTCTACTCGCTCGGCATTCCAAACAAGCTGCTGGTATTTCCCGGTGAAGGCCACGGCCTGGGGAAGAATCCCTGGCACGGAAAAATCAAAGTCCGCGAAGAATTAACCTGGCTGCAAAAATACGGTGGCGCGCCAGCAGGAAACTGAGACTTCAAAAATGCCCTTGTGGGGACAGCCGCCCTCGGCTCTGTGCCCGTTGTGGATTATGAAAATCTAACATCTACTACAACTAAGTAGATTTATATACTGGCCTATGCGATTGTGGTGGAAAAGCAAATCCCTGCAGCACTGTTCTGGTGGCGCCCGGAGGCGGATTATCGAGAGAGGCCAGGGCTTTTGATCTCGCTGGAACGATCCATTCAGTGGGGCCCCACGCTTTCGCGTTGTTTGCGAAAGTAGGCGGCAGTTCGGTATCGAGTTCCTGTTGAGGATCAAGACGTTTCGCGATTGATCCTGTCCAAGAGCGGAAACGAGCGCGCTCTGTCGGCAACATCGTCTCCCAGCCTTCGAACAACGCAACAGCGGCCCGCCCTCAATAGAAATAGTGCACACAGAAAATCGCAAAGGGTGGGCACCCGCTCGCGGGCATCTCCCACCCACTCTTTACAAAACGAAGGGTGGGGCACCCTTTGACCGGGTGGGTCAAGGAGATCAAGAACAAAAGGTTGGGCCACCCTCCCCGAAAGCCAGTCGGGCGAAGTGCATTATGAAATTAAGATGGAAGCGCTCCACTACTCTTTCAGTGGAATCAGGCCTACTTGCTTGGTCGGAGACTCTGCCGCGATCTGCGCTACTCGCTCATGGCAATGATCCTGCCATGGAATGGCTCGACCATTATTTGCAATGTTTTCTGACTGGCCACGCGCTTCGCCGTAATGTACCAATGCAGATCGGCAAAACTAGATTCCGGCTCCTTCAGTCCGGTGATCCTGAAACTTGCCTCAGTGATTTGAAGCGGCCCATAGATGGAACTCAGCCCCTGCAAAGGAAAAATTCGGAGAAGGTCGGCCTTCTTGTCCGGGCCGAACCGCATGCCGAGTTTTCTGGCAGCTTCTAGGTCTTGTTCGTCCGTCCACTCAGGATAAGAGTTAATCAGGTCCCACGCTTCATGGATTTGTTTGCTCACGCCTGCGTTCGAGAATTCCCACGGCTGACAAGTCACTTCGGTTCCAAGTCTGTTTCCAGTCTTGTCAAACACCGTCCTGACGAATCGAATTGGAGATGCACCGGCTGTTCAGGTTCAGAGGCATCTTTCAATGCGCGATCTGAGTGTTCCCTGATCTGTTCAGGCGAACGCCAGATCGCCTTATCAACGGAAAGGAAAAGAAAATTCGCGCCAGTAGGACGGCTGAGAGGACCAGTCGTCCCTCCGGAGAACTGGAGGCTGAACTCTTTTCCCTTGAGTTCGGAACAGTATCTCGGCCATCTGGATCGCGTTAGCCGCAGGATCCAGGGAACCACACCCAGCTCCGAATGCGGCGCCAACTACGGAAAAGACCACATCAGACACAGGCAGTACAAGCCCTGCAGTTCAAAGCTCGAAGACAGGAAACGAGGGTGTTTGGAATGATACGCTCCGCAAAAATGAATCCCTACACCTCGGTTGCCGCTATCGCCGATCACCTGCCACGCTTGTGGGAGATAAACCGTGCCCGCCGGTGGCTCATCCTTTGCGTTTTTTGCAATGGGTGGGATAACCACGAACTCATTTTCGACAGCGTTCCACAACAAGAATCCGATTCTTTGTGACGAACAACCTTTACCGAGAATTTAGAAAAGCGCACCCTTGACCGATGCGGGAAGGCTCTCCGAACAGCTCCTCAACCACTAACCGGGAAGTGCCTCGAGCTGCGCAGCTAAGTCCTTATCCCGGACATTCTAGCGGTAAGTCCTTGCGGCTCAAGATTTTGGCCATATTCAGCCACGTCCGATCCTCGCAAGTTCGTGGTGACAGAGATTTTAGCTTTAGCTTAAGCGAGGTGAAGAAAAAAATTGAAAGGATTATCCAGGATGAGAAGCTAAGGCCCCCGCAAGCGCCACCGGGGCGGCGCTACGTTCGACGCTGGCGGGCTGCTTCGTAGAGCACGATGCTGCCTGCGACGCCGGCATTCAACGATTCCACTTGTTGGGTGTGAGGGATTGCGATTAACTCATCTGCTTGCGCGAGCAGGGGGCGGGGCAGGCCCGAGCCCTCGCTTCCGACGAAGATGGCCGACGGCGCGGTGAGATTCGCCTGCTCGAGCGGCGTGCCTTTATGCGAAGACGTCGCGATCAATCGGACACTCTGCGCCCGCAGCTTCGACGAAACCTCTTCCAGGCCGCCTGCTGCTTTCGCGAGGATGACCGGCAGCCGGAACAGCGATCCGGCCGAAGCGCGAATCACTTTGGAATTCAATGGACTGACCGTGCCCTCGCCGAGCACGACGCCAGCGCTGCCAAAGGCTTCGGCCGAACGCAGGATTGTTCCGAGATTGCCGGGATCCTGCAACCCCACGAGCACCATGACTGGGCCGACCTGTAGCCGTTCCAGCAGGTCCGCAAGAGAGAACTCCTTCAACCGGACCAGAGCTGCCACGCCCTGCGGAGTCTCGCTGGGAACGGTGTTATCGAACAGCTTGTCGGGAAGCAGCAGGGTGTCGACGTTGGCTCCGATCTGCGGGAGAAGACGCTCTGCCAGATTCTGCGCCGACTCCTTGAAGAAAACAGCCCGAAAGCGCAATCCGCTGCGGGTGGCCTCTTCTACAATGCGCAGGCCCTCGATGGCGCTGCATCCGTCCTCAGTACGCTCGGCACGCGAAAACGCCTGGCGCAGAACCTTCACCAGGGCGTTGTGCCGGCCTTCAACGCGACGGAGACGGTGCTGGGCGCTGAGCGGAGATTCTGAAATCCGGGTCATGTTTTGATTTACGTGCAGTGACTGAATGATACTCTGTCACCTCCGCTTGCGGCGTTTTGCCGTATTATGGTAGGTTTCGCGTTCCGAATAAATCAGAACCTCAAGCAGTTTGAGAAGGGAGCGCCGTGCGCGCCGAGATCGTAAAAATTAATAGCGAAACTCCGGAAGTGTCCCTGATTAAGTACGCGGCAGATCAGATCCGCTCGGGCGAAGTGTTGGGCATGCCCACGGACACATTTTACGGGCTGGCCGCGGATCCGTTTAACCTGCGCGCGGTGGAGCGGGTTTACGACATTAAGACGCGGTCGCGTCACAAACCGCTGTCGCTGCTCATCGAAAGCACGGACCAGGCGGAAGAGCTGGCCAAGAAGCTGCCTGAGGAGTTCTATGCCCTGGCGCGCAAGTTCTGGCCCGGGCCCCTGACCCTTATCGTGAAGGCCGGCTCGCGCTTGCCACTGAAAGTTACCGCGAATACCGGCAACGTTGCGCTACGCGTGCCCAACGCTGAGATACCCCGGGCCGTGGTGGCGGCCGCGGCAATTCCGATTACCGCGACTTCTGCGAACCTGAGCGGGGCTTCGGAGTGCACAAGCGCGGAGCAGGTGCGCGAACAACTCAAGGGACGCATCAGCATCATCGTCGACGGAGGCGATTCTCCGCGTGACGTTGCCTCCACTATCGTCGATCTCAGCGACGAAACTGTGCGCTGGCGCATTATTCGTGAAGGCGCCATTCCGACCGACGCGATTTCCAGTTTCTTCGCCCAGGGATAA
>CAZILJ010000803.1:0-2169 GCA_964539915.1 uncultured Acidobacteriaceae bacterium
ACGCTCGTTTGCAGTTTCTGGAACAGATATTTCAGGCATCGCCCGACGGATTGAGCGTCGCCGACAGCAGCAATCGTGTCCTGATGGCCAATGAAACTTTTGTGCACATGTTCGGCTACGAAGTGGCCGAAGTGGTAGGACATCCTCTCGAGAATCTGGTGGTTCCTCCCGACCGGCTCGCGGAGTCGCGGTGGGTGACCGAGGCGATTGCAAAAGGCCAGCGCATCACACTGGAAACGCAGCGAAGAAAAAAAGATGGGACCTTGCTCGATGTATCCGTGTCGTGTGCGCCCCTTTTGCTGGATGGGAAGATGGCGGGCTACTACGCCGGTTACCACGACATTTCCGACCGCAAGCGAGTGGAGGCACTGAGTTCGGCGCTCTATCGGGTTGCCGAGAAAAGCAGCAGCGCTCACGATCTGCAACAGTTCTTCGCCGCCGTACACTGCATTGTGGATGAGTTGATGTACGCGCGGAACTTCTACATCGCGCTTTATGATCCCGTCTCTGATTTGCTTACTTTTCCTTATTTTGTCGACGAGCAGGACTCCGCGCCGAACCCAAAGAAATTGGGACACGGGTTGACCGACTATCTCATCCGAGTGGGAGAGCCGCTTCTGGCCACGCCCGAAGTGCTGCAAGCGATGGAAGGGCGCGGCGAAGTGGCCCGGAACGGATCGCGTTCCCTCGATTGGATGGGCGTTCCGTTGAAAGTGAACAGTCATACCTTTGGCGCCTTGGTGGTGCAGACGTACTCGAAGAACATCCGTTATGGCGAGCGCGACAAGGAGATCTTGACTTTCGTCGCACGGCAACTGGCCAGTGCGGTTGAGATCAAGCGCAACGAGCAGGCACTGCGCCGGTCCGAAGCACGCTACCGCTCTTTGGTGCAGAGTTCTGTCTACGGAATTTACCGGTCGAGTTTGGAAGGACGCTTCCTGGATGTGAATCCCGCGTTGATCGCCATGCTGGGGTACGCGTCCGCCGAGGAAGTGCTTTTCCTCGACCCCGAGAAAGATGTGTTCGCCCAAGCCGAAGAACACACTCGGCTGATTGACGAATTCCGGCGCACCGGCCGCCTCGATGGAATCGAAGTGCAGTGGAAACGCAACGACGGAAACACAATCACCGTGCGCATCAGCGGCCGCGCAGTGAGCAGTGCCGACGAGCCGGCAGATGTGCTGGAGGCGATTGCCGAGGACGTCACGGACCGCCGTGCCCTGGAAGATCAGTTCCGCCAGGCTCAGAAAATGGAAGCTGTGGGACGGCTCGCCGGAGGGGTGGCGCACGACTTTAACAACCTGCTGATGGTGATCAGCGGCTATGCGGAAGTCGTCTTGGCGGAATTGGGACCTCACCACCTGTTGCGCGATAAAGCTCTTGCTATTCAGCAAGCTTCCGATCGCGCCACCACCTTGACACGCCAGTTGCTGGCCTTCAGTCGCAAGCAGTTGCTGGAATTGAAAGTCGTCGATGTAAACGCGATCGTCTCGGACATGGAGCGGTTGCTCCGTCCGCTGATTGGTGAAGATGTCGAGTTCCTCACCAGCCTCACCAACGAAGCCGCGCACACACGGGCCGATGCTGGTCAGTTGGAACAGGTGCTGATGAATCTCGTGGTCAATGCCAAGGACGCGATGTCCGGTGGAGGAACGCTCACCATCCAGACCGAGAGGATTGTCGTGGATGATGGTCATCGCCGCGGTGCGACGTTCATAAGGCCCGGCGACTACGTCATGCTCTCGGTCAGCGACACGGGCATGGGTATGGACAAAGAGACGCAGTCGCGAATCTTTGAACCCTTCTTTACGACGAAAGAAAAAGGGAAGGGAACCGGGCTCGGTTTGTCGACCGTATACGGCATCGTGAAGCAGAGTGGCGGATACGTGATGGTACAGAGTGAAGAAGGACGCGGCACCACCTTCCATATTTATTTACCTCGCGTCGAAGGCGTTGCCGAAAGGCATCCCGTTCCAGTGGCTCACACGGCGTTGGGAGGCACCGAGACTGTCTTGTTGGTGGAGGACGAAGAGTCCGTCCGTCAGTTGGTGCGGGAAACCCTCGCCGCGAAGGGTTACCGGGTTGTCGAAGCGGATAATGGCGAATCGGGCGTGGCCGTCGCTGCCAAACACCAGGGCAAGATCGACCTCGTCATCACCGACGTTGTCA
>CAZILJ010000804.1:0-4444 GCA_964539915.1 uncultured Acidobacteriaceae bacterium
TCGACCCCATTCAGCAAGAAGGTGTTGCTCGTGTCGCGTTGGCCGTTTGCCCAGATTGGCTGGTTGCCGAGGCCGCTATTGACTCCCGTCCCTCCCGCCAGTTCAGCGTTAACACCGGGGGAGAGTATCGCCAGCCCGGTGAAGCTGCCGGTGGGTAAAGGTACTGCCTGAATCTGCTGGTCTTCGAGAACGTATCCGTTAGTCGTATCCACGGCATTCATGGTGGGCACGGCCTCGACCTCGATCGTAGTGCCAACCTGGCCGACTTTTAATGAAACATTCAGAGTCGCGGTGCGATTGGCTTGGACCAAGATGGAGGGCAGTTTCTCCGTTTGGAATCCTTCATGCGTAACGGTGACGGTATAAGTCCCGATTGGCAGGTTGACGAAATCATAGCCTCCATTCCCATTCGTCTTTTGCGTACGCGTTAGTTCGGTCTGGTCGCCGACGATGGTAACGGTGGTATCGGGCAGCACGCTGCCGCTTTTGTCGGCTACGGTTCCGGTGATCCCGCCCAAGGTTTGCTGCGCCAGACTGCACACGGACAACTGAAACATCGCAGCCAAGAAGAAAATGCCAAGCTTCATCTTCTTTGTCATGGATCTGAACCTCGCCAGGGTAGAAAGACCGCGAACTTTCAGACTATGGACGTCGTGATCGCAGAACCGGTTTACTCTGCACTTACGCCGCAACTGCCAGGCTGGAAAACTATGCGGCAAATGTACGCGAATTCCGGAGAAAGCGGAAGGCAGAGTGCCAGTCAAAATTCTTTTGGCGAGAATCAGTAATTTTTATAACTGTGGAAGTTCGACGTCGGCAGCTAAGGCTGCTTTCTTGCTACGTGCGCGAACCATGAACCATCCGAGGCCGGCGATCAAATATGCGAGGTAGATATATGGCAGCTTTCCATATGGCCCTTCCGGCACAGGATAGAGATTGCCAACCAGCGCCAGCAACATGGCTGCCGCAGCCAGGCCAGGAACGATCTGAGCGCCGGACGTGAACGCACCGTGCTGCCGCAGATAGCGCGGCAGAGCAACGCACACCAGCGCGTAAGCCACGATGAAGCCGTAGGTCGCCAGCGAGCCCAGCCAGCCATATACATCGAGTCCGCTGGCGCCGCGCGCTGCCAGCACAGCTACCGGGAGCACCGCAGCGATGCCGGTGATCACCACGGCGCGGCCAGGAGTATGGTTGCGGACGTGAGTTACGCCGAGCGAGTGATGGGCGAGGCCGTCGTGCGCCATCCGCAGCAGTACGCGCGCGGCAGCCGTGATACAGGCCAGAGTTCCGGCGAACAAGCTCACCAGTGCGCCAATATCGATCAACAATCCCAGTACCGGGATGCCCCCGACTCGCGCCAGTACATACATAGGAGCCTGACTGGCTCCCAAATCCTGCCCGATGGTGTGGAATCCCAAGACTTCTGCATAGGCGCACACCGCGAAAAAAGCTCCGGCGAGTACGGAACTTTGAATCACTGCGCGTGGGATTGACTTCAGTGGATTGCGCGCCTCGGCGCCCAGAGTCGTCGCGCTTTCAAAGCCCACAAAGCTAAACAGCGCCAGGACCAACCCAAGCCGGAGGCCGCTTCCCGTCATGCCATGCAAACGGAGTTGATCCCCATCCAGATGCCAACCGTGACGAAAAAGCAGAAGCGCAACCACGATCACGATGACCGAAACCGACACTGCTTCGATCCACAACATGAGCCGCGCGGAAATCTTTACGTCGCGCCAGGCGACCCAGATCGAAACGCTCGTGACTAGCAACGATAGCAACACCGCCGAGAAAACATGCCCGGTGGCGTCGCGTAGCAACAAATTCGCATAGTGGTAGAAGCCACCAATTACGCTGGAACCCGTGGCCACATACGCGAGCAACAGGCTCCATGCGACAGTTGCAGAGAGCCAAGGAGGAAGGGTTGTCGAAGCGTAGGTATAAAGGGATCCGGGAGATGCCGAAAGCCGCGCGTAGCGCGCAATGCACAACGCCACCAGGAAGATGGCGACGGTAGCGAGCACATACGCCAGCCATGTTCCGTTCCCGGCGAGCCCGCAGACCAGCGGAATCGTTGCTGCCGGAGTGGTGGTTGGGGCCATGGTGGAGACCGACTGGGCCAACGTCTCCATGGGCGAGAGGATTCCGCGCCGCAAGCCGAAGTCCGTGGTCTGCGATTCGCCTGGCCGTGTCGGCTCCATTTACCAGTTGGCTCCGCTCGTTCTCTCAGTGTAGTTGGGCTGGGATTGTACAACACTCGTGCAGCGACCGCTGCGGCAGTTGAGTCGACCTGGTTAGAAGAAAAATCAATCCGCGGCAACCGAAAAGAAGCGCGAAAGAATCCTGAGACCCGTGCTAGCGTGATTCACAGAAGATCGACTTCGCTCTAACCATGGGAGTCAAAAATGAGAGCCTGCATCAATACCAAATGCGTAACCTTTGGCCGCATCGTCTACTCGGTCGCGACCCGTTGCCCAATTTGCAAATGGGATCTGAAGTCTACTCTTCCCGCAAGCGAAGCTGCCGCATTCGAGAAGCCCGATCGCCAGATACCCGCAACCCACTGATTGCCACGCCGTCGCGGAACGACATCTCGTGCGGTCGCGACGAACATTACATGCCGATATCTTCGTTCCACAAATCTGCATGCGCAGCGATGAACTCGCTCATCATGCGAATGCATTCTGCATCGTCGAGAATGACTGCGTGTATTCCGTGTTTGAGAAACAAGTCTTCCGCGCCTATGAAGTTGCGATTTTCTCCGACAACGATGCGAGGGATGCGGTACAGCAAAGCTGTGCCGGTGCACATGATGCAGGGACTGAGAGTGCTGACCAGAGTCAAGTCAGCCCAGTCTCGTCTGCGGCCTGCGTTGCGCAGGCAAACGGTCTCGGCATGCGCTGTCGGATCTCCGGTCTGAACTCGCAAGTTATGCCCGCGCGCCACGATCTGGCCGTGCCCGTTGGCGAGGACTGATCCGATGGGCAGACCTCCTTCCCGCAATCCCTTTCTCGCTTCTTCGAGAGCTTCTTTCAATAATTCCTGATCACTCATGGTTTTTCGATTCGTCTTGTTCGACCGCAATTCTCTAACTACTTTAGGTACCACGGAACGTTAACGACGCTGATCCGCTGGCTTCCGTGGAAATACAAGAGCGCTTTCAGCGCAGAGGATCGATGATTGTGCAACAGTATGTGATACCAGCTTCGTTCCATCAGTTCAGGCAGTACAACGGCGACGTGCTTGTCGAGATTCTGGTTTTCCACTTGCAAGGCATACTCCACGATGGGCTTGACAACAAATCGAAAGGGAGACTTCAGCAGCACCAGTTCGGGAACGGCAAGGTTCGCGTCCTTAGCCGGGTTCTCTATCAATCTGGCCCAGTTTCTGCACAGGCTCTCGGTGTCTTCGCCGCATTCCACATGGAGAATCTGAATTTGCGCTGACAGGCCCCAGGCGAAACGGAGTGCCTTTTCCGAAACTACACTCCAACGATCCATCGGAATCAAAACAATCGGCGCGCAAAGACCCTGCGTGTTGACGGGCACATCCGTACAGGTCTCTTTCTCGACGGTCGCGTAATGTCGTTTGACCCCCACCATCAGCAGAATCATCGCTGGAATTAAAACGATCGTGATCCAGGCGCCTTCGGTAAATTTCGCGATGAGGACAACGGTTAAAGTAATCGCCGTAGCAACAGCACCCAACCCGTTGAGAAACATGTTCCTGCCAGAGCCAGGGCCGCCAACTCTTTTCCAATGCGAGACCATGCCGGCTTGCGACAGAGTAAACGCCATAAACGCGCCGACGGCATAGAGCGGGATAAGCCGATCGGTCACCCCGCCAAAAATGGTCAGAAGAATCGCGGTGAGAATTGCAAGTGCGTAGACTCCTTCGGCGAAGACGAGTCGTCGTCCGCGTATCGAGAGCGCATGCGGCAGAAAACCGTTGAGAGCGATCGCCCGCGACAGGCGCGGGAAATCGGCGAATGCGGTATTCGCTGAGAGGGACAATACGACCAGAATCGAGACGATACTGGTCCAATAAAAGGCGCCTTTTCCAGCAACGACAGCAAACAATTGTGAAAGCACGCTCTGATAGCCGGTTTCACCCGGCACAGTGGCTGCAACGTCATATGCCCTGACCAGGTAAGCGATCCCTAAGAGCATGACCATGAGAACCGCAATGATGATGGTCAAAGTTAAGCGTGCGTATTTATAAGTCGGCTCTTTGAACGCCATGACCCCGTTACTCACCGCTTCAACGCCGGTCATGGCTGTGCATCCAGAAGCGAACGCACGTAAAAGGAGCCATGTGCCTACTCCCGCCGTTGCCTGCATCAGTTTTGGCGGAGCCACTATTGCAACCGGATGTCCGCCAGCAGCGATAGCCTTCATCACGCCGACGGCGATCATCACGAGCATGCAAGCGATGAACAAATATG
>CAZILJ010000805.1:0-11171 GCA_964539915.1 uncultured Acidobacteriaceae bacterium
ACCGCGGCGTTGGCGCCGATTCCTACCGTCAGGCACAGAACCGCCAGAATGGAAAACCCCGGATTGCGCAAGAGCATACGGAAACCGAAGCGCAGGTCCTGGAGAAAGTTTTCGGCGAGGTTGAGGGAGCGGGGCTTGCGAAGTTCGTCAGGGAGTGGAGTTCTGGCAGGCCAGCGCATAAGAGACCCTCCGGTATTTTTGCTGCCGGGAAAAGCCCGGGTTCACAACCGGCAGGATAACAATTTAGACTCCGGGCTGTCGTTTAGGAAATCGAGAAACCAAGGAAACCTTCGACCTGTCAGAAACACCCAGCGGCCAGAAGGCGAGAACAACTCTGGAGACTCACTGAACTCGTGGGCTTCCCCGGGAATGCATTCTCGCAGAGTATGGCCTTATCGGCTCACACTGGATCGGGTGACCTGGGACAAAATGGACCGCCGGAGCGGTAGGAGCCGGCCGTATCGGTACCACGCATCAAGATTCATCCGACCGATGTGGGCACGCACCCATCGCATCCCGGGCGCTCGGCGTCATTACTTGCCTATCTATCACCACGAGAGTCGTTTAGAGGTCTTCACAAACCACGTGGCCCGGGTTATGTAATAAGCTCGTGCGTCGCAGATCCAACGCGAATCTACCAAAAATAATCGCGATTTTATAGAGAACCATATAACTTGCGGGACTGCCGAGCGGAGTCGTTGAGCAACCGCGTTGATTCGTAATTCGAAGCCTGCAATCCACACTTCTCTGCAGTGTGATCGTCCCTTGATCCTAATCTCTACACAAATCGGTTGGCGGCTTGCATTGGTGCGTCCCACAAGTCTGCGTGCACCGCAGAGAATCACGACTTCGAATGGGCAGAGACCCGGGAAACCGAGGCGAAGGAGACGACACCATGACCACCACAGTGAGGACTTGTTCTGGCACAGGATCATCACGAAGAAGCGCAATCGCGGTTTGGCAAGCAGTTCAGCATCAGGATTCGTTCCATCGAACCGCGAAGGCGGCCGGAAGTAGAAGGCATTTTGTCGCCTTGGTGATGTTCGCATGCCTGTTATGTTCTTCCCTATTGCTGGCCCAAACAACCATCAGTACCGGCAGCATCGTGGGGACTGTTACTGATCCCCAGGGAGCGGTAATTAGCGGAGCCAGGGTCACAATTACCAACAAAGGGACGCAGCAGACCATTACTACGAACACTACATCTGCGGGCACTTATGCATCTGGTGCACTTATACCCGGCGACTATGTTGTTCGGATCGAGGCGCAGGGTTTCACCTCAGTCAACCTTCCGGTGGTTGTGCAAGTGAACACCACCTCCTCTGGAAATCTGCAACTTGCGGTGGGGCAGAGTTCCCAAATTGTGGAGGTGCAGGGCAACGAGGTCGCCGTCAACACGGAACAGGCTACGGTGCAAGGGGTTCTGACGTCTGAACAAATCGAAAACTTGCCCATCAACGGGCGTAACTTCCTCGATCTGGCTCAGCTCGAGCCCGGAGCCCAGATCCAGGATGGCGGCACTTTCGATCCCACGAAGAACGGCTTCTCTTCCGTGTCGTTCGGTGGCCGCTTCGGCCGAACTGCACGCATAGAAGTTGACGGGGTTGACGTCAGCGACGAGAACGTGGGTACCACAACCCAAAACATTCCCATGGGTGCGATTCAGGAGTCCTCGTTGCAGCAGTCCTCGCTCGACCTTTCGACGGAGCTGACTTCATCGGGATCGGTGAACATAACCACCAAATCTGGCACCAACAGCCTGCATGGCGAGGGCTTCTATTATTTTCGAGATCAGTCGTTGAATGCCAATTTGCCGGGAGCGTCGCACAATCCTTTTCAGCGGAATCAATTCGGCGGGAACCTTGGCGGTGCCATTATCAAGGACAAGCTTTTCTTTTTCCTTGATGCCGAAAGGACAAAGCAAGACCTGATCGATCCCATCCTTCCGGGAGGTACGTTTGCCGGTCTCACGGGGAATTTCAACTCGCCTTTCCGGGAGACCGAAACGATCGGACGCGTGGATTGGCAGGCTAACCGATTCAAGGTTTTCTATCGCTTTACCTACGATCAAAACAAAAGCGTGCTGCCCTTCATCCCCAACTCCTTTCAGCCGTTTGCCAACGTGGACCACGCGCGAGACCACGTTGTAGGGGTCGATTTCAATTTCGGTTCTTTCACCAACAGCGTGCGCATTGGCTACACCAAATTCGAGAACGGCATTAAAGACGCCGTGACTGGCTCCAGCATTTTCGATCCGGCGCCAGGCATTGAGCTTGCTATTGGCGCCGACGCCTTCTGCCTGACGGCGGGTGCGGATCCATTCTGCTCCGGCGTCAACTTCCTGGCCCCGCAGACGACCATGCAGTCCAATCACCAGATCAAATATGACGGGAGCAAGCTCTACAAGAATCACATCTTTCGCTTTGGCGCGGGATTTAACAGCATTAATGGCGGTGGGTTTGCGGCGTTCCTGGGACTGGCGCCGGCCGTGAATGCTCCTGCCAATGCCACGCCCCTGAATGTATTTCCGGGAGGGGCAAGCAATCCGTTGAACTATCCGGCCGCCAATGTCACATTCGGTAACGGGCAAGGATTCGCCTCGGCGAAACCCGCATTTGGGCTGCCTGGCGGCGGACAGGGTCCGGATCACCGCGTCTCCTGGTACCTGGGAGACTCCTGGAAAGTTAAGCCCAACTTTACCGCGACCCTTGGCCTGCGCTATGTGCGCGACACAGCCCGCACCGACAGCGACTTGGGTCCCCTCCCTGCCTTGAACCAGTTCAACAATCAGTTCTACAGCGGTCTGGGAAACCAAGTGAACCAGCCCAACCTCAACTTTGCTCCACAGTTAGGGATCGCCTGGGACCCGAGCAAGAGTGGCAAGACCGTGATTCGCGCGGGCATCGGTTTGTTCTACGAGAACTCAATTTGGAACAACATTCTTTTTGATCCCGCGGCGCGGCTGCAGAAAGGACTTTTCCTGGGCTTTACGGGAGTCTGCTCAGGTGGCCTTCCCACGGCGGTTACGTTCCCCGACGGTACCTCGGTCACACCAACATTTTGCGGAGAGGCAATCGGGACTGCAGCTCCCCAGATTGCCCAATTGCAAAGTCAATACCAGGCGGCAGTGGCCGCGGCTGGTCCGGCGACCAACGGCACCTACATCGGCAAAACTCTTGCGGATAATTTTTCTACGAGCACGACCCTGCTCGCTCCGGACTATGTCTCACCCCGGTCGGTGCAAATGAACATCGGCATCCAGCATCAGATTCGGCGGGGAATGGTAGCCACCGTGGATTACCTGCGCAACGTATCCACCCACAACTTCCTCCTGGTGGATACAAACCGTGTCGGCGCCGCGAGCTATTTCAATCCGGCGGGTGCTTTGGCAGCGATTAATGCAACCGTAGGTCCGGCTTGCGGTGGAGGCACGGTAACGGCTGGTAGTTCTGTAGCCGCAGTGAATTGCTTCCTGGCAGCCAATCCCGCAGCCAATATTTCTGCCTTCGCGGCAAACGGCCTCGATTCCGGCTACTCGTTATGCTCAGGGCTCCCCTGCGCACTGGCGGGCAAGCCAGCGGCGGCTTTCCCGGGTATTAACAGTGCGCTTGGGTCCAATGAAATGCTGTTCCCTATTGGACGGTCGGTATATAACGGCCTGCAAGCCTCGCTGAAGGACGAGGTCGGCAATCCATTCCGCGGGGTGAAGCACCTAAACCTGCAGGTTTCCTATTCCTTCTCTCGTTATGTCGCCACCGCGAGGGACAACGATTTCAGCACTGCTGCGACAGACTTCGTCAATCCCGCGCGCTACATCGGCCCGACTGGCCTTGACCGCACTCACCAGCTCTCGTTTGGCGGGTATATGGACTTGCCGGCGGGATTCCAGCTTGGATTCTCCGGCCACTTCGACAGCCCGCTGGCCTCCAATGTCACGCTGCCTGTGACTGGGTTGCCGGGTGGGATATTCCAGACCGATGTCACCGGAGACGGCACCGGAGATGGCGCACAGGCCAACAACCGCGGTATCGGCGATCTCCTTCCCGGAACCAATATTGGCGGGTTTGGACGCAGCTTTGGCGTCAACGGGCTGAATCAGGCGATCAACCGCTTCAACACCACTATGGTAGGTCAAGCCACGCCGGCCGGTCAGGTGCTGATTTCCAATGGCCTGTTTACATTAGCCCAGCTGCAAAGCCTGGGCGGCGTTATGGGAGGGACCACGCCGACAGCGACGGCTGCTTTTGGACCGTTGCAAATGGCTCCCCCCGGTGCAATCGGGCAGGCGTGGCTGAGAACCTTCGACCTGAGCCTGAACTGGACTTATAAGATCAAGGAAAGAGTCCAAATACGACCGGGCATTTCCTTCTTCAATGTGTTCAATTTCTCTAACTTCGACGGGCCAGCCGTCCCATTCAGCAACATACTAAATGGGCAGTTGGGTTCTCCAAACGGGACGACCAGCGCGCTTGAACACGGCGCGGCCGGAAACTTCCTGCGTCTGGGGCTCGGCTCGGGCGTGAATGCGCTTGGAGCGCCGCGAGCGATCGAGTTCCAACTCAAGGTCATTTTCTAGGTCTAGGATTTCGCTTGGTTTGGAGAAACCTGTGGTTTCGCGTCGAAGTGGCTTGAGGCCTGCCGGCTCTACGGAAGTTATCTAGCGATAGCTGAGCTAGGAACAGCGTTTTGAGAGGTTGGCAGGCCTTCAACACGAACACCTTAAGCGAGCAGCCTATGGGGCGGGTTTCCTGGGGTCCGCCCCACTCTAGCAAATGCTACCAGCCTCGAGTTTGCAGCATCTGCGCTTCGTCTAATCCGGAGACGGCAAGACCTTTCATGGCGCCGGTCAGGTTTTCGCTGACTTCAAGTAATACTTTAGGATCGTTGAAGTGGGTCGCCGCTTTCACGATGGCACGGGCGCGTTTTTCTGCTTCCACTGGGTCGGCGAAGGTGGTGGAGTCTTTCATGAAGATACCGCTGCCAACGAAAACCGCTTCGGCACCAAGCTGCATGACGAGCGATGCGTCGGCAGGAGTCGCGATTCCCCCGGCAGAGAAATTCGGAACCGGGAGCTTCCCTGCTTTGGCAACCATCTTGATCAACTCGTAGGGCGCTCCGTGCTCTTTGGCTTTGGCGTAAAGCTCCTCTTCGCCGAGAACGGTGAGGATCTTCATTTCCTGCACAATCTGGCGGATATGCTTGACGGCGTGGACTACGTCGCCGGTGCCAGCCTCGCCCTTGGTGCGAATCATTGCTGCGCCTTCGGCGATGCGGCGCAGCGCCTCGCCCAGGTTGCGGGCTCCGCAGACAAACGGGACCTTGAAGGCATGCTTGTCGACGTGGTGGGCTTCATCGGCGGGAGTTAGGACTTCGGATTCGTCAATGTAGTCAACTCCGAGCTCTTCAAGAATCTGGGCTTCGGCAAAATGGCCGATGCGGCATTTCGCCATGACCGGAATCGACACGGCAGCCATGATTTCGCGAATCTTTTTGGGAGAGGCCATGCGGGCTACGCCGCCCTCGGCGCGGATTTGCGCGGGGACGCGTTCGAGCGCCATGACAGCGACGGCACCGGCGCGCTCGGCGATGGTGGCCTGATCGGCGTTGGTGACGTCCATGATGACGCCGCCTTTGAGCATTTCGGCGAGGCCGGTCTTGAGGCGGAGACTGGTGTTGTTGCTGCTACCGTTCGTTTTCGACATGGTGAGCTCCGAAAAGCAGCTTTCAGCTCTGGGCTGTCAGCGATCAGCTAAACCTTTGGATGATGGTGCCGGTGGGTTTCGCCGCTCAGTTCATTCTACAACCCGATGGCCAATTGCGGAACCCCGGGGCACAACCGTAGGCCGAGATCCCGCGCTCCGGCCGGGATGAGACGCAGGAGCGGAAACTGATTGCTAGCGGAACGCTATCTCTCCACAAACTTGGCGAACATTTTTTCCGGGTCGATGGCAATGAAGGTTCCTTTGCTGCGGGCTAGGACTTCTCCTTTATCGTTCAGGATTTCGGCAGCGTTGATGTGCTGCCGGCCGTGGACGCTGAGTTCCCTGCCTTCGACACGGAGCGGTTTGTGCAGGGGGACCGGCTTCAGATATTCGACATTCATTTCCTTGGTCAGGGCGATGACGTGGCGGAGCTTGTTTACCTTGCCCATGGCGTCGTCGAGGATGGTAGCGATGATGCCGCCGTGGCAGTGGCCGGGCGGGCCGGTGTAGCGCTTGCTCAGACGGAATTTGCAGACGAAGGTTTGGCGCTCTTGGTCGAGTGTGAACTTCAAGCGCATACCGTCGGGATTGTTCTGGCCGCAGGCGAAGCAGTAATTCTTCTGCAGCTTGACGTAATCGGTTTCGTGGCCGTGTACCTTGCGGGGCATGGGAAGGATTCTATCGTGTAAGCACGGCTTGAGGCTCGGCCGGGTTAGTGGGACGATTGGACTGCCGAAATCGCGGGAAACTCATGACCGGACCTAAAAGGCTTCTCCTTCACCATATTGGCATCATTGCTGTTGGCGCTGCCTGTCGCAGTCCCCGTGACCTTCGTCGCTCCGTTGTGTGCATCCATCCTAAGTTTTTGAACTGGGTTTTCTTCACCGGGCCAGAGCGCCTTAAGAAGAAGTTGCCAATCAGTAGCAAGGAACTGCACAGCAGAGAAAGAGAATTCTTCGACAAGCTTCCGGGTTGAGTTCGCTAGAGAACCGCCTTGCAAAAAAGAGATACGTCCCGCTTCTAACTGTGTCCTGATTCCTGTATACATATCGGTTTTGGGATTCGTTCGGTTTGGCAACGGAAGCCAACTGCGCGATTACTTCGCTCGCAACAATGTCGGGCATTCGAACCGTATGTACAGGTCCTGCGACGGGCAAAATGCGCTAGCCTCAGGGTGACAAGTCAAACTGCAGGTATTGAATTGGAGCGTTTTCATGAAGACCTTCGCCATTTTCGTTCTCGTTTTGTCGACGATGTTCACCTTCGCGCAAACTGCGCCGCAACCACAAGACCAAGACGCAGACAAAAAGCCGGCGATACCGGCCAAACCTGCGAGCAAGGAAGAACCGAAGAAAGATCAGAAGAAAGATCAGAAGAAAGACGAGAAGAAAGAGGCGCCGAAAGAAGAAAAAAAAGGGGGTATGACGGCCGACACTTTCTCCGGGCTGAAATTTCGGCTGCTTGGGCCGGCGGTGGCTTCGGGACGCGTGATGTCGATTGCGGTGAATCCGAGGAACAAGTTTGAGTATTACGTCGGCGTGGCGTCGGGTGGAGTGTGGAAGACGGTGAACGACGGCACCACTTGGACTCCGGTGTTCGATGGCGAGGGATCCTACTCGATTGGCTGGGTCACGCTCGATCCGAATGATCCGTCGGTCATGTGGGTGGGATCGGGCGAGAGCAATTCGCAGCGCAGCGTCAGCTATGGCGATGGAATTTATCGATCGGAGGATGGAGGCAGGAACTGGCAGAACCTGGGACTGAAGAAGTCGGAGCACATTGGGCGCGTGGTGATTGATCCGCGAGATTCGAAGGTTGTTTACGTGGCGGCGGAGGGTCCGCTGTGGGGGCCGGGTGGCGATCGCGGACTCTACAAGACCACCGATGGCGGGAAAAACTGGAAGGCTGCTTTGACGGTTAGCGAGAACACGGGCGTGGTCGACGTGCAACTGGACCCGTCGAATCCAGACACTGTGTATGCGGCGGCGTATCAGCGGCGGCGGCACGTGTTCACCTTGATCGATGGCGGGCCGGAGAGCGCGATCTACAAGTCGACCGATGCGGGAGCCACCTGGAACAAGCTGAAGTCGGGACTGCCTTCAGTGGACATGGGCCGGATTGGGTTGGCGGTATCACCGGCTGATCCGAATGTGGTTTACGCCACCATCGAGGCAACCGACGGCAAGGCTGGTGTCTTTCGCTCAACGGACAAGGGAGCGACCTGGGAACGGCGCAACGAGTTCGACCAGGGAGCAATGTACTATGCGCGCGTAGTAGCCGATCCAAGGAACGCGGACCGCATTTTTGTGATGAACGTTTCGCTGCGCGAGTCGCGGGATGGAGGCAAAACGTTTCAGAAAGTGAATGAAGTGAATCATCACGGCGACAACCATGCCATGTGGATCGATCCGGACGACACCAGGCATTGGCTATTCGGTTCAGATGGCGGCATGTATGAGACTTGGGACGATGCCAAGACCTGGGAGTTCAAGGCCAATTTGCCGACGGTGCAGTTTTATGACGTGGCGGTGGACAACGCGACTCCGTTCTATCACGTGTGCGGAGGGACGCAGGACAACTTTTCATGGTGCGGGCCGGCCCGGACGCGCGATCTGAACGGGATTGTGAATTCCGATTGGTATGTGACAACCGGGGGCGATGGATTTCGGTCGCTGGTGGATCCGGAAGATCCGAACACCGTGTATGCGGAGTCGCAGTATGGCGTACTGGCGCGATATGACAAGCCGACGGGGCAGGAACTGGTGTTGCAACCGCTCGAAGGCAAAGGCGAGCCCCCCCTGCGGTGGAACTGGGATTCTCCGATTATTGTGAGCCCACACTCGCACACCCGGCTCTATTTCGCGGCCAACAAACTGTTTCGCAGCGATGATCGCGGGGACACCTGGAAGGCGATCAGCGGAGATTTAACGCGACAAATCGATCGCAACCAGCTTCCGGTCATGGGCAAAGTATGGGGGCCGGATGCAGTGGCGAAGAATCAGTCGACGTCTTTTTACGGAAATATTGTGGCGCTGGCCGAGTCTCCGAAGAAAGAAGGCCTGATTTACGTGGGAACCGATGACGGGCTGATTCAGGTGACGAGCGATGGCGGGCAGAGTTGGACGAAGTATGAAAAGTTCCCCGGCATTGCAGAGATGACGTACGTGAGCCGGCTGGCGGCTTCCAATCATGATGCGAGCACGGTTTACGCAGCCTTTGACAACCACAAGAATGAAGACTTCAAGCCTTACTTGATGAAATCCAGCGATCGCGGGAAGACGTGGACTTCGATTGCGGGGGACCTGCCGGAGAATGGTCCGCTGCTGGCGTTCGTGGAAGACACCGTAAATCCGAATCTGCTGTTCGCGGGAACGGAGTTTGGCGCGTTCTTTTCGCTCGATGGCGGACAGCATTGGGTGCAATTGAAGGGCGGGCTGCCGACGATTGCCGTGCGCGACATGGTGATCCAGGCGCGTGAAGGCGATCTGGTGATCGCGACCTTCGGGCGCGGATTTTATGTGCTGGATGACATCACGCCGCTGCGCCAGATGAAAGCGGAATCGACCGAGCAGGCTGCGGCTGTCTTCCCGGTGAAGGATGCGCTGCTTTATGTGGAGCGGCATCCGCTGGGCGGACCCAAGAAAGGATTCCAGGGAGACTCGTTTTATACAGCGGAGAATCCGCCCTATGGAGCCGTGTTTACCGGGTACATGAAGGAGAAGATCAAGACTAAGAAAGAAAAGCGGCAGGAGGCGGAAAAAGACGCGGTCAAAAAGAATCAGGCACTTCCCTATCCGACGAATGACGAACTGCGCTCCGAGGGGGAGGAGGCGAAGCCGGAAGTTTATTTTGTGGTGTATGACGAAAGCGGAGCATCGATCCGTCGCGTGGACGGAAGTGCGGAGGCTGGGTTCCAGCGGGTGGCCTGGGATTTGCGCTATCCGGCGCCGCAGCTGAAGAAACATTCCGACGACGGCGAAGAGGATTTTCCGGATGCAGCCGATCAGGGGCCGTTGGTGCTTGCGGGAACTTATTCGGTGCGACTCTTCAAAAAAGTCGACGGCGCCGTCACCGAAATGGCCGGGCCGCAGTCATTCAAAGTAGTGACCGAGGGATGGTCGGGGATGAACGCCGCTGACCGCACGGCACAGGAAGAATTCCTGCGGAAGGTGACGGGTTTGTATCGGGCGGTGTCTGGGGCGCAGCACACTTCCGAGGAAGTAGAGTCGCGACTGAAGGCGATTCGCGAAGCATTGCGGGAGACGCCGGCGGTCGAGAAGCAACTCGGGGCGGTTGCCGATTCCATCGAGCAGCGAGAGCGCGAGATCCGGCGGGCTCTACGCGGCGACGTCGAGATGGCAAAGAGAAGCGAGAATGTGCCCTCATCGATCAGCCAGAGGGTAAGCTCCGTCATGGAGGGAGAGCGGTTCTCGCTGGCGAGACCGACGCAGTCGCATCGAGATTCTTACAACATCGCGGCGTCGGAGTTTACGGAGCAGCTGGCGAGGCTGCGCGCGCTGGTGGAAGTCGATCTGGCGAAACTCGAAAAGGAGATGGAGGCTGCGGGAGCGCCCTGGACGCCGGGGCGCGTGCCGGAGTGGCGAGAGAAGTAGCGACCGCGAAGCAGAATTAACCACCGAGGACACTAGAGATACGCGGAGGATTTCAGGGATCCTCGCCTGGCTGTGCGTGTCTCGCGACTCCGTTTAATTTTAATTCTTCAGCAAGATATTTGCGGATGTATTTTTCCTGATACTCCCTTGATATTATGAACCGTGGCTGTGTTACACTCGGCGCCGGCTGTTGCTTGCGCTGTGGGCGTTGCAACGGCCGTGGGGAAATCGTTTCATGCCCAGGAGGGCCGGGGAATGGGCCTCGCGTTACTGGTTTTGATCTGGCTGATCACTCTGGCCAGCACATATTTCTTCGTCGCCAAGACGTGGTGGCTGCCCGTCGGTGCTTCCTCGGCCGCGGGTTGGATCGACCATCAATTCGCTCTCACCTTCGTAATCATGGGAATCGTGTTCGTGGCAGCTCAACTCTCGTTGGGCTACATCGTTTGGAAATACCGCGACCGTCCCTCACGCGCGCCGGTTGAGTATTCTCATGGAAACACAACGCTCGAAGTGGTCTGGACCATACTGACCGCGGTTCTTTTCATTGGTCTGAACTTGATGGGGAGCAGCGTGTGGGCGAGCCAGCGCTTTGATGCCGCCGAAGCCGGGGCCGTGCAGGTAGAAGTCACGGGGATGCAATTCGCCTGGTACTTCCGTTATCCGGGTCCGGATGGAAAATACGGGGCTACGAGTCCGAAGCTAATGGATCCATCGGCGTGCGGCGAGGCGGCGGTGGGGCTCAACCCTTCTGACCCCGCCGCAAAAGACGATGTGGTGACAGGAACAATGTTTCTGCCGGTCAACCGCGACGTAGATGTAAGCCTCCGGGCCGTCGATGTGATTCACAGTTTCT
>CAZILJ010000806.1:0-6089 GCA_964539915.1 uncultured Acidobacteriaceae bacterium
TCCCGGTCATCGCTACGATCGTGACCACCCTCTTCAGTGTGGTCCTGGCACGCGCTACGCTTCGCTACGTCGAGGCGACTGACAAAGGGCTGGCCTTGGCACGCGAAGAGTTTGAGCGCGAGTGGTCGCCGGACATTCACATCAAGATGGAGCGTGTCTCCCCGTCGGAAGCCAAAATCATCGTAACCAACCTGGCGAAGACCTCCGTTCTGCTTCAGCTTCTGCAATTACGCAAGCTCTCCCATGCCATGCCCTTCGAGCGTTGCCGCCTGAACGATCCCTTGGTCGGCGGTCTGACCTGGTCGCAGGAGATGGGCCGTCGCATTTTGGCGTGCACGGGTGAGGAATTTGAAGGTCCCATCGCAGCCTCGATGACTTTCTACGCCGCAGGCAGAATGTTTCGCACAGACTGGTTCCGCGCGCAAATTCAGGTGCGCGAAGGCCGCATCGTCAGCCTCGAACCCAGCAACATGCCCGCCCGCCGCGTGCGCGTGGTTGAGCGCGACGGTCCCGAACGCCGCCGCGAGTTTGCACAAGATGTGACCGCCGACGGAGCCGCTGACGAAACAAAAGTGAAGTCGGAAGAAAGCTTCTTCGCCGCTGAAGCGTAACCACGAAGATTATGAATGGAGACGACCCAGGTAGTGACAGCCGCCCCCGCTGTCCTGCGAGTGCAGCCACGCAATCTCTCCCTTGTCATTCCAAGGAGCGAAGCAACGAGGAACCTGCTTTGCTTGTGTGGGGACGGGTCTCACACATCCATGCCGAGCGGACTCGGCTGCCCGTATCTGCTTACTCCGTGTATGCGACGCCGAGCGAAGATTCGCATCCCTACGTCGTCACGCGCGGCGACAGCAGCCCTGAACGTTGATGATGTTGCCTAAATTGAGACTCGTGCCCTAAATATTTACGCGCGCTGCGCTCTCGCATCCCGCCGCTGCTATCCTGATGATTCATTACCCGTACCATCTTGAGATCACAATTTGTGATCTCAACTTTGAACCATGGCAAAAACCGCAATCGTCGCAGCCAGAAAAATCAACTCGAAGATTCTGATTCTCCGCGGTCAGCGCGTCATCCTCGACGCCGACCTTGCCGAACTTTATGAAGTCAAGGTTCGGCATCTCAATCAGCAGGTCAAACGCAACGCGAAGCGGTTTCCACTAGCGTTTCGCTTCCAACTCTCCGCGCAGGAATTCAAAATCTTGAGATCACAAAATGTGATCTCAAGTCAGAGCCACGGTGGCACGCGTTACCGGCCGTACGCTTTCACCGAACACGGCGCGATCATGGCCGCCACTGTTCTGAATTCTGAACGCGCCGTCGAAATGAGCGTCTTCGTGGTACTCGCTTTTGTTCGCATGCGCCGCGCCATTGCCACCAATCGGCATATCCTGGCCAAGCTGGCTGAGGTCGAGCGCCGTTTGGAAACCCATGACGCCGACATCCAGGATCTGATGGACGCCATCCGCGAGCTGATCAACCCTCCCGATCCGCCCCGTCGTCGCATCGGATTCGAAACACCTGTTGATTCGCCAGGAAGTCGGAGCAAACCCTCGACGTCCCGCACGTTGCGCAGGTAACTCTTACCATAGATCCGCGATCTGCCCCAATTCCCTAAAGATTCCCCCGTCCCCTGCCGATCCTATCTCTTAGGAGATCAGAAAATGATCACTCCAATCAGCAGCGTTCACCCTCCGACGTCCACCAAGTCTCGCACCCCTGTTCGGAACCTAAGCCGACCCTCAGGCCCAGACTCCGCCAGTCCCAAAAAGCGGCGCACTCTGGCAAGACCAAGTAACCCTAAAAAGTGCCGGCCAGCCCGATCACGACCCAGACGGAAGTAGGACCGTAGCACCGGCACTCGCCGAACCTGTAGCTCCGGGAACTTGCCGGCGGTCGCGGGGACAACGTGCCCCGCACCCGCCTCCGAGACACGGCAAACCTCCCGAGGCGCCGTCTGTCCGAAGGCCCTCGCCCAAGGGGGGCGGAGAGACCTTCCGGCAACATCTCTACGCTTCGGCTTGGTTGCCTCGGCCCTCCGGTGCAAACCCGATCCGCACTAAGCGAGTCTTGACTTTGCGGTCGCGGTAGTCGGTGCAGTACAACACGTCCAACGTGACAGGGCGCACCATCCCGCCGAAGGTGCAGGAGATCGCACGCCTTCCTTCCGCGCCGTACTGCACGTGCGCGTTCGAGCAACCCGCACAGACTGGCTGCGGCTTCACCGGGCGCGTCTTGCGGAGGGCCGAGCGAATCGCCTCCACGACCAGCTTGATGAACACAAACAACACAACCGGCATCGCGACCTCCTTATCTTCACTGACAAATCACCGCACAATCGTGCCGATTTGCAGTAAGTTCGTTTACTTTTCACTCGACTTTGCGTACTTCGCGAATCCTTAAGCGATCTTCGCGGTTAGCTTTCTAGCCGCAAGGCTCATAAAGACATCGCATGCACGAAAAGCCGAAAACGGACAAGCGTTGAAACGCGCCTGCTATTCCCGGATTCCGTGACTCGACTCTGCAAAAACCAGTTCCAAGTCTTCGGACTCCAATCCCAGGAGCAGACCCTGAAACTCGGCCATCGTTTCTGAGGAGGCGTGTGCCTCCACAAAAGCGCGGGCTTCCATTTCAGAAGCTTCGGGAAAGAACCGGCGATAAAGTTCGATCTTCTGCGCCTCCACAGCCTTTCCCAGGAACAGCTTGTAGTCGATACGTCCCGGCCTCAGCAGTGCCGGGTCGAGCGATTCGAGGTGGTTGGTGGTCATCACAAACAGCACGTTCTCCGGAGCGTGAAAACCATCCAGCACACTGAGTAGTCCCGACAGGCTCACGCCGAAGCGATCCGCCGGATCGTTCTTCTCGCCCTGCGTCGCGGGTGCTACCGTTCGATCGCGATCCCTCTGCTCCGTCCTCCGATTGCCGCTCTTCATGCAATCGATGTCTTCGAACAGAATCACCGCGTTCTGCGGCACGTCGTTGATGGCTCTCTTGAGAGTCCGGTCGTTGAACTCAGTCAAGTTGACGGCATACAATGACATCCCAAACTTCGCAGCCAGACCCGACACCAGCGAAGTCTTGCCGGTTCCCGGAGGCCCGTACAGCAAATAACCTCGGTGATACGGCACTCCCAAGTGGCGATAACGCTCGCGCGATGCCCGGAACTTTTCGATGTCCTCCACCAGGCGATCTCGTTCGCCCGGCTTCAGGATCACCGAATCCAGCGAGCGCGGCGTGTATGCCTGCACGTACGACCAGCCTTCGTCGTAAACGTACAGGTACGACGCCATTTTCACCTTGCTCTGGTGACACGCCACGATCTCGTCCACGAACTGCTTCAGAAAGATCTGCTTTCGTCCGATCGTCCGAAACGTGAGTGACTCGATGCGTCGCGGAGTCCAACCCTTGGTGTCCTCGCTGCGCGAGAACCACGCCCAGAACGGACGCCCGCCAAACCAGAACCGGTGTCGGCCTGGCGCAGGGATCAGTGCGGTTCCCTTGCCGCGCAGGGTGGTGTCGAGATCGACGCGACGAATGCGCTCGAGGAACTTCTGCTCGAGAAACCATTCCTTGATCCAGGTGAAGGCGGCATCGTCATCCTTCACGGTAATCATCATGGTCGTCTGCTCAACCATCCAGTACCACAGCTTCATGGGCAGCGCGCGCAAGTACACGCTGACCGCGCCGATGATCATCAGCAGCAGTCCGCCAGAGGCAAACTGGTTCTGCCCGCCCAAGACTTGTCGCAAGAACTCCAACATTTTCGTCATTGTTTTCTAATTGTCGTTTTCTAACCGACACGAGGTCGGGCATCTTCCCTGACGTCCTCATTCCAAGAGTCCGTCGGCAAGAGTTGGTACCGACTCGTGCAGGAGTGCGCTGCCTTGCGCACGCTATAGGTTTAGGTTTTGCGGAAGAGTGTCGAAAAATCGCCTAGCGCGACCGAAGCGACGCCCTATGGCAACCCGGCCAATTAATTGGCTGCAGCTGCCCGCGTAGCGTTTTGGTTGTGAAATGCGCCATGGGGGCGTCCTTTCGCATGAATTGAGATTCCGAAGATGCCATAACTCGGAATTCCGTGCAACCAGGAAAGAACCCGTGCGGGATCTTTTCCACAGACCTCTCAGCTCAAGTTGTGACATCCAACCTTGCCTTCGACATGGGAAAGGTCGATCATCGCAGTGCCGCGAGGCAGAACCACTCGGTCGATCTGCGGCACAAAGCGCTTACTCCGCAATATTGTGCATGCAAGTCCAGGCGGCGCAAAATTTTACGGGGAAGCCGCCCATATCACTTTCTCGCAAGCGCTTGCAAACAGTGATTTTAGAGATGAGCCACAAAAAATGTGATATCTACTTCGTTCCCAAAACGGGAAGTCGCGGAGGCTTCTCGCCTCCGCGCTTCCCCCTACTCCGTCTGCTCCAGCGTGCGGACGTAGTCGACAACCGACTCGCTCCAGCCGTCGATGTGCGTCCACTTGCCGTAGCCGACGCCGTTCTTGTAGCTGGCCACGTTGATCACGTAACCTTTACTCTTCGGCCCAGGCACGGTGTCGTGCGCCTGCTCGTCAGTGATCGCGATCAGGCGATCGCAGCCGTGCTTCTGATTTAGCTCGGTAACCGCCTTTCCGAGCTGCGTGCCGTTGTGAGGCTGCGACCGATCGATCGCATCGCGCAACGCGAAGCCGCGACGCGCCGGCACTTCGACCAGCGTGTCAGAGAAGCTGAACACAGCCACCTTCTCGCCGATCTCGCGCAGCAACACCGCGAGGCCGTACGCTGCGTCGGTGCGCTGCATCTCGGAACGCTGAGACAGAGGAGCAGTCATCGAGCCGGAAACGTCGACCAGCACGATGGTCTTCCCGCGCAGCTTCTCTTGTCCAGCAACGCACGTCAGCATAGCCTGCTCGAGCGCCTCTTCCCACTGCGGAGCGTAACGCGCCGCAGCCAGGAAGCGGAACGGGAGCACGCGCGCCGTGCTCATCGAGCTAAGAGCAGCGAGGACGAGACTCTCGTCGACTCCCGCCTCCCGCATGTTGCGCAGGTTGCGGAGAAGAGCCAACGCGCCGAGCTTCTGCTCGCGAAGCAGTCGCTCCCATGCCTCGCGCTTGTCGGCGCCGGCACTGAGAGCAACTTCCCAGGTGTCAGGGGAGCCGAGCTCACCCGCGATCAGGCGCTTCCACACTTCGGCCTGCGCCTCGTCGCGAGGCTTGGCGTGAGCGAGGAAGAGCACGTCGCGCAGCTTGATGGGTCCGCCGCGATCGTACTTGGCCAGCGCGTACTCATCAAACTTGGGAAAAGCCGCAGCCAGCCCCTTCTTCACCTGCGCCGAGAGCGGGACGCGACCGTCCTTCCAGTAGATGGCAACGAACTCTGCGAGCTCGTCGGCACGCTGGATGACGCGCGCCAGCGTCTTAGCCACAAAGCCGCGATGCGTGGCGTGACGCGCCATCTCGCGCACGAGCAACAGCGGCGCGTGACGCAGCTTCATCCTCTCGCGCCCCTCGACCGCAAGCGCGGCCACCTTCTCGGCTGCAACCTTGGGCACGAGTTCCGCGATGCGGCCGGCAATCTCGACGCCATCCTCGTAAAACTGGCTCTCCCAAAGCAGGCAAGCCAGCACCGAACGGCGCAGCTGCAGTTCCGTCGAGACGTTGCGGGCCGGCGCACCTTCGTGCGTGCGCGGACCAAAGTTCAGGTTGAGTAAGTTCAGTCGAGCCATGAGTGGCCTCCTTGTAGCCAGCAGCTATCAGCTCTCAGCAAAAGCTGCTAGCTCCTGGCGGATAGCTAATCGTTCTGGGTTGTCAATCCGAACCGCGTGAGCGGTGAGGAATCTGCTGTTGACTTCGCCGGGGAATCAGGCGACGACGGCATATTGACGGACGTTCTGGCTAAACTACAGAGCCCAGCTCTGGCAGGATTCCATGCCTGCGTCATCCGTGTCCGAAGTAGCCGAAGTCTTCGCCACCGGCGAAGGCGGTTGATCGTACGTTTTTTGATACGCGCCGGGGAATTTGCGGCAACGGTATTGCTCTGCCAACTGAGCTACATGCCCTGTGAAGGACATGGCAGGACTCGAACCTGCGA
>CAZILJ010000807.1:0-7563 GCA_964539915.1 uncultured Acidobacteriaceae bacterium
AGGCGGCAGTCTCTCCGGCTACAGTCGTCCCACTGGGGTCGATGAGAAAGACAGTCTCAAAGACTTTCACCAGACCATGGCGGTGCAGGCCACCAGCCAGCAGATCGCGGAGTTTCAGGCCCTGGTGAAGACGACCGAGGCCGCGCAAGCCGGCCTCGAATCTTTTCTCCAACTCCTGCGCACGCAGAACGCTGCGGCAGAGCCCGCGCGACCCGATGATCCGAACCGCGCGCTGGACAATGTCCGTAGCGCGACCAGGAAGTTTCAGGAAGGATTCTCGCCGGCGCAGAAAGCCGGTCTGAAAGATATTGCCCGGAGGCTGGCAAAAACGGACCTCGATCTGGAACAGGAAGAAAAGCGGCTGGATCAAGTTTTGGAGAGCAAGGCCGCAGCCCCCGAGATTATCGCGCACGTCGAGACCCTGCAAAAGGCGGTCGCCGAGTGTCAGAATCAACAATTCGCGCTCGGTCGGGAGATGAGCATCACACAAGCCAGCGGCCAGGATCTTGCTTTCGTTCTTCCGCAAGGGAAGAGCATGGTCAGCATCGGCAGCCTGCCCATCCCGGTTACGGCCTCGGGCGTGCTGACCAAGATTGCAGAGCAGGGCAGCCAGCGCACCTTCAAACTCGAACTCGCTGCCGACCTCTCAGAGTTGCAGCAGAACATTTTCGAAATCCTGCAAGCCCAACTCGACACGTCTCAGATGTGCGGGCAACGGGTCGCCATCCGGCAGGCAACGCTGACGCCGGCGACGCCCGCGAGCCTGGTGGTGGTCCGGTTGCACTTTGAGCGCTGGATGTGTACTCAAACGCTCGGCAGGCAGACTGCGAACGAACTTGCGGAAGGCGACGGAAGAGTTGAAATCAAACTGACAGCGGCCATGGAAACGCCGAATGCGGCGGGGTCGAGCGCGCTGAAGATCATTGCCGCCTTCGGTCGCATCGATGCCGCCGGCATGTTAGGGGAAGAGTTACGCTCGGGCTCGCTCGGCGAGGATTTGCGGGATCAGGTCGTGCAGTCGGTGTTGTCCGCGGCCCGGGCTGGATCGGATTTCAAGAGCGCACTTCCGCCCGCCCTGCAAAGCTCCGCCGTAATCCAGAGCGCGAAATTTCAGGATGTGGCGGTTGGTGGACTAAGCGTGGTGTTCGAAGGGCAGATCAAACTCACCAACGAACAGGCCGACCAATTGGCCAGCCAGATCAATCAGACTTTGCAAACGCAATCCGCGCAGAGTCCCGCTGCGCGATAGAGCCATAGAGTGAACGTGCGATCGAAAGTTACTGCTTCGCCGGAATGCCGTAGTGCGACGCCACCAGGAGCCACTTCCCGCCGGACTTCATCCACACATCCGTGAACCGGTCGCGATAGTCGTAGGCGCCGCCCTTGTCCACTCCTCGCTCGTGATACCACCCAGTCAGTATCGCCGTATTTCCGTGCATCCGGACCTTGACGTCTGACATTTCCGCCACGTCCACCCGAATCGTAGATGTGCCGCTGAAGCTGATGTATCCCGTCTTGCCATAGACGCTGCCATCCTCAAACGTAATGACGAAGTCTTCGTCCAGCAAAGAAGCAAGAAGATCGAACTGCCGCCGCTTATACGCTTCCGTCAATTTAATATCCAGCGCCCGAACTTTCGCCGAATCCGATTCCTCTTGCGCCGCCGGCCGGACGAACGGAATGCTCACCAAACACAGGATCACAACCGAAAACAGGATCTTGCGCATACTCTCTATGTTTCATGAATCCACCCTCTGCGGCAAGTTCCGAAGGTGGTGCCATTCGAGGTAGGGATCTTCAACCCCGAATTCAGTCCGTCTGCCGAAGTGGGAAGGCGCGTCTGCTATGCTGCCGGGCATGGCAGCGAAGCCGCGGGTCGCGATTGTCGGGGCGGGGAACTGGGGGACAGCTCTTGCCCTGGCGCTGCGGTGTGCGGGATATGAGATTGAAGCAATAGTTGCGCATTCGCGGGGAGCAGGGTTGAAGAAGGCACGAAATTTGGCGAAGCAGGTAAGCGCGCGTGCCGTGGTCGATCTGTCGGAGGTGCATGCCGAACTGATTTGCTTTTGCGTGCCGGACGCGGCGATCGAGGAGGCGGCGCGCTCGCTGGCGGCAAAAGTCGAATGGAAGGGACGATTCGCGCTGCATTCCAGCGGCGCGCTTACCAGCGATGTGCTGGGCGTGTTGCGGCGGCGCGGAGCGGGCGTGGCGTCGGTGCATCCGATGATGACGTTTGTGCAGGGGGCGGATTTGTTGAACTCGCGTGTACCGGACTCGCAGCCCGCGCTGTTCGGAGTGCCGTTTGCCGTGGAGGGCGACCCCGCAGCGGTGCGAGTAGCGCGGCGGGTGATTCGGGATGTGGGAGGTCACGCCTATGCCATTCTCAAGAAGGGCAAGGCTGCCTACCACGCGTGGGGAACTTTTGCGTCGCCCCTGCTTACTGCACTTCTGGCGACCGCGGAGGAGGTTGCCGCTCTTGCAGGAGTGGATCGCAAGGCGGCGAAGCAGCGAATGATTCCTATTCTGCGGCAGACCCTGGCCAACTATGCGGCTTTCGACGCGCCCAGCGCGTTCAGCGGGCCGATCGTACGCGGCGATGTCGATACGGTGAAGCACCATCTGGACGTGCTGTGCAAAGTGCCGGCAGGCCGCGAAGTCTACGCCGCGCTGGCGCGCAGTGCGCTGCGTTATCTGCCAGCAAAGAATAAGCGAGCGCTCAAACAAATTCTCGATCCCAGGGTTGTTGGCGCGCTACGTGCCGATAGGAGGAGACCTTCGAACTAAACGATCACGCCGTTTTGCGAACTCGCACGCAGACACCACGAACGGTAGTAGACTCGATCATCTTGACCACTCATTTCCCATCAAACCGCACTCTGATTCTTGTTTTTCTCCTCACGCTTGGGACTACCTACTATTATTTTCACCTGCTTCTCCCCCGCGCACGACTTCAAGAATCCAAAATCGAGATGGCTGGACCCTACGCGTTTGGCGGGGATTTTTATCCTATTTGGCTGACGGGCCGCGAATTGATCTCTCATCGTACGAATCCCTACACGCAGGAGATGACCCGCACCATTCAAACTGGGCTTTTTGGCCGGCCCATGGACCCGCGTCGTCCGGTCGATCCGCCGACCGAGTTCCGGGCGTTCTCTTATCCGCTTTATGCCGACTTGCTGGCTGCGCCAGTCTTACCCTTCAAGTTTGATTCGGTCCGCCTTGTACTGGGGTTTCTGCTGCCCGTGACCGCGGCTTACAGCGTCGTACTGTGGCTTCATGCTTTTAAATTTCATCTCTCGCGCAGGGCGTTGAGTGTGGCAATCATTCTGGTTCTGATTAGCTATCCGGTGTTGGAAGGCTTATACGCACTGCAGGTGGGTGTGTGGGTGGGGATCGCGTTGGCCATTTCAACAGCGGCTATGGCTCGCGGACGACTCTTCCTCGCTGGTATGTTCCTTGCGTTTGCTTCCGTGAAACCGCAACTCGTGTGGCTGCTGGCCCTCTGGTTGATGCTGTGGGCGGTTAGCGACTGGAAGCGTAGAAAGGTTCTCGCCCTGAGCTTCGTTCTTACTCTGTCGATACTTTTTCTTGCGAGCCAACTGCTGCTGCCGGGATGGTTTGTTGGCTGGTGGCGCTCGCTGGTTGGTTACTCACACTATACTTTGCCCCCTCTGGCGCAACTGGTGCTGGGAAGATTCCCGGGAGCCGCATTAGAACTGATTCTGTTGATGGTGGCCATTGCTATTTGCTGGCGTAGTCGCCAGCAGCCGGTTGGTTCTCTCGACTTTTCACTAGCTCTCAGCTTTGTCTTAGCCGCCTCCGTGATGTTCATGCCCACCGGCGGCGCCGTATATGACCAGGTGATCTTGCTTCCGGCGATTTTGTGGCTTTGTTTTCAAAGGGCCGAAATCGTGAAGGCTGCCTTGCCGATTCGCATCGTGGGTTTGTCTGTGTTGATCGCATTATGCTGGCAATGGTTCGGGGCCTGCACAGTTGTCCTGATCTCGCTATTCAGACCCGCATGGACAAGCAGTCCGGCTGTGCTCGTCTTCCCGACGCGCATGGCCGCGCCTTTGCCCTTCACGATCTTGGCCTTGTTGTCGTACTTTGCTGTCGGATCGCTGCGGGGAAAAACGAGTGCTGGCGACAGCCTTATAATAAGACTGTCGGACCAAGGGTCCCGGGCTAAGTCGACGTGAAAAGATGTCCGAGTTTTTCTTTCTTCGTCTTCAGATATTCTTCGGCATGCGGGCTGGGCGTAACTTCGCAAGGCACGCGCTCGACGACATGGACTCCCGCGCGCTCCAAAGCCTCGACCTTCTCAGGGTTGTTTGACAGCAAACGAACGCGTGTTACACCCAGCGCCCGGAGAATCCCGGCAGGTAGCGCGAAGTCGCGGTAGTCGTTCTTGAAGCCAAGACGTTCATTCGCCTCAACCGTATCGAGGCCTGCATCTTGCAGTCCGTAAGCTTGCAGTTTGGCCATCAGACCGATGCCCCGCCCTTCCTGTTGCTCGTAAATCAGAATGCCCGCGCCTTTTTCGGCAATCATCGAAAGAGACAGTTCAAGCTGCTGGCGGCAATCGCAGCGCAAAGAGTGGAAGACGTCGCCAGTCAGGCACTGCGAATGAATGCGTACTAAGGGCGGAGCAGATTTGATGTCGCCCATCACCAAAGCGACAGCCTCTTCCAGCTGTCGATGGCCATCAGAACCGAAGTTCTGACGAAAGCCGTAAATCCGAAAACTGCCCCAGCGGGTGGGAAAATCCGCGGACGCGACTTGTTCTATTTTGTTGTCAGTCACTCTTTGATTATAGCGGTAAGGCAATGGGCGAGGCTTGAAACAAAGATCTCAAAAAGGGCCGCCGAAATGACGGCCCCTTTTGAACAGCGTTGAGAGACTAGTTGACGTCTCTCAGGGTTTTGGTCTCAAGGATTACAGTGTTGTTCTTCACCTGACCGACGGCGTAAAGCAACGTGGCTGATTGCGCGTACAGGTTAAGGAACGTCGAGGGAACCAAAGTAGACGTGCCCTCATTGATCTCCGCGGTGTAGCTGCCTGCGGGAAGATTGACATCCAGCAGTGCTTCCCGATTGACCGCGTACGTGTAGAGCTTTTTCGTGGTCGTGTTTTGCAGGATGACCTGCACCGCCGGGGAGTCCGCCGCATTAGCAAACAGTACGCGTGCCATGTTGGCGGGTACCGGAGACAAGTTGTTCTCGAACGTCAACAGTGTTGGGGTCCCGCTTTCACTCAAGGCAATGACAGCAGAAAAATCTGCCTTTGCTTCGATTGAAACCGTAGTATCGATCAGCGGGGAGTTAGTGCACGGAGCCAGCGAGTTGGCGATGCTGACCTTTACGTTGTAGGGTCCGGGAAAGAGCGTGAGCGGCCCAGCAATCGTTCCCAAGGCCAGACCGCGTTGATAGCAAACCTCGTCGTTGATGAGCACATCCACGGGAAACGCGGGATCGGTAGCCGCTGCGAGATCCCTACCGGGAAGCCCCTGCACAAGGTACAGCGAAGATGCGTAGGTGGCCGTACTCAAGGCTGCGCAAAGCAGGGCCAACGTGAAAGTCAGGCGAATGCAATTCTTCATAGATTCCTCCAAAGGGTGTGGAATGGCTATTGGCCAGATAGCCAGTATTCATGGTGATGAGCGCCGCTCAATGATGATTTGCTGATTTTGTTGAGAGCGTCCTGCTCTCGCTTGTTTGAACCCGCGGGCTACGTTGAAGTTCTGATGCTTCTTGAAAAAGCTCATCGCAGCCAAGTTGCACGACGGCGCTGGCGGTTGCAAAAACCGGGTAAGCTGCAGAAATCCTGAAGTCGATTGAGTGTCTACTGCGGGTGTTGAGTGGCCGCGGATCTAACCTCTCGCTTTGAAGGGGAAAATAGCATCCTGTTTGGAGGGAATGGGCGCTCCGTTGCGGGTGGCCGGTTGAAAGCGCCAGCTCTCAAGGGCTGCAAGGCATCTGGTGTCGATTTCGGAACCGAGGCTCTGCAGCACGATCTTGCGGGTGATTTCTCCGCGTTCATCAATCGTGATTTCTATGACCTCATTCCCGGCAGACTCGGGCAGTTGCCAGGGGTAGACGACGGGATCAGAAGTCGCGACCGGAAGAGCAGGGCGTACTTCGTCGCCAAAGAGCGACCCACGGTTCAAAGTTCCGTAGGGCATCCCGGCTTGTGTGCCGTGACCCAGAGCCGAAAGCGTCTGAGTGTTGGAGGTATCTTCGGCGTCAGCGCGGGAAAGCGGATGCGGTGGCGTCAATTTTGTAAGTTGGGTGGGTGCTTTCCAAGTCAGTTTTTCATGACCAAGCCGCTGGTGCCGGTAGCGCTCGGTCGCGGTATCCGGGGAACTATGGGTGCTGTCGTCAGGAGAACTACTGCTCCAATAAAGGCGCGTGACCGAGGTTCCGTTTCTGCCCAATGCGACCGAGATCGGATTGAGCAGGCGTGGCTCGGGCGAATGCAGCAACCAAGCGAGCAGGCCAGCATGCAGGGCAAGCGACCCCAAGCGTACCACGTGCTGCCAGCGTGCGGTCTCGGGATTCAGTTGAGCAAACATCAAGTGATTCCTGACAGACAATCCCTGTTGAGTGTTAGTTAGACGTAGATCAAGGGATTTCGTCAAGCGGATTCTTTAGGACTTTGACGGTACCCACCGCGCCACCGGGCCGGACCGGGCCGGGGTACCGTTGGTACCGATTCTGCAAGGCTGATAAAATGATCGGGCAGTCGCCCACCCAAACTCAAATGGGGCTATAGCTCAGCTGGGAGAGCGCATCGTTCGCAACGATGAGGTCGTCGGTTCGATCCCGACTAGCTCCACCAATCTTCTCAATAACTTGCCGACTTTTTTCGCCGTATTGGGTCATCGAAAACTCAGTTAATTTGGAACGTTTTGGAACGTGAATTGGAACGTGAGTCTTGCGCGTCGTCTTTTTCGTCGCGTTCCGTGAAATCGAGATCCATCGCAGCGGTCTGCAGTGCCGCTGGTATAGTCCCGCCACTGGCAAACGCCGAGAGCTGCTGTAGTGCTCGCCGCTGCGACGTGGGAACGATCTGCGCATAGATATCCATCGTGGTCGAAATGCGCGAGTGGCGCATTTGTCCTGGACGGATTTTGGATCCGCGCCGGCTTGGACTAGCCAGGTTGCGTGTGAGGTTCGCAGACACCGCCAGTTGACGAACGGTAAGCCGAGTTTTCGGGCCGCCGGCTGGATGTGTCTCTTGAGAATGTTCTGATCATTCATCGGACTGCCATCTTGCACGCTCTGAAAAACCAGATCGTCAGGGCCTCCCGATTTCGCTAGTTTGTGTTTTCGGACCGCGCGCCCGGCGCGCACTTCCACGGTAAGAGTGGGTAGGCGAAGCAGGCGGGCAATGACTTCCGGCTCTACGCCAATCGTAGCGGCGCTGGCATCGGTTTTTGGAGTCGCCCAGTCACCCCGACCGAAGCGTTCTTCGATGGTGATGGAGTCGGCGTGAATACAGTGCCACTTCAGGCCAATGAGTTCGCTGACCCGAAGAACTTGGGAACAGATAACGTATTCCCCT
>CAZILJ010000808.1:0-1599 GCA_964539915.1 uncultured Acidobacteriaceae bacterium
CGCTTCAGTTCGCCTTTACGCGGAGGGTCGTGGCGCAGGAATTCATTGGTCAGGCGAACCGCACCGAGAGGAAGGCTGACCGCGTCGCGAATGTGTCCGTCCTGCGAGACGGTCAGTTCGCAACTGCCGCCGCCGAGATCCATCATAAGAGTAGGAGAACGATCGACACGTCCGCTGGATACAAGTCCCAAGTGGATGAGCCGCGCCTCTTCCACGCCCGAGATGATCTCGACGCGCCAGCCCGTGGCAGAACGCACCCATTCCAAGAATGCCTGGGAATTTCGCGCATCCCGCAGGGCGCTGGTTGCGACCACGCGCACGCTGTCGGTGACGATCTGTTGAGTGGCCCGGTGAAATCGACGTAGCACTTTGACCGTCTCTGCGATCGAATCGGGAGTAAGAAATCCGGAACCGAAGACGCCTTCGCCGAGGCGTGTGACTTCGCGGTCTTCGTGGAGGCTACGCAGCCGACCGGCTTGCAAGCGGGCAATCTTTAAGCGAACAGAGTTGGAGCCGATATCAACCGCGGCGAATGTGGGCATGGGGAAGGATCACAGTTTACATGGGCGGAGGACCGCAGGTCACCGATGCTCAGGCTCTGGTTTGGAGTTTGGCATTCAGCGCGAACAGACTAAGCTGCACTCTCGATCCGCTCCACAAACGTGGGACTGTTCGTGCTCATTCTGCGCGATTGTTCCGATGCGATAGCGACAGGTCTTAGGACGTTGTGAGTGGTTCGCGATGCGGAGAGCGCAGCGACTGCGTGGCGGAACTTGCTGTCGGTTACGTTGTGGAGCGCAGCCACCAGCGATGATTGGCTGACATCGCCAAGCCGTTTGGCGGCAGTCTGGGTCAAAGTCAACCAATCGTGCCAATTGCCCACGGCATCCTGCAGCCGCTTGACTTGGCTGATGACCTGGGAAGCCTCTGCTGATTTCGGAGCGAATTCAGCCGCATACCGGGCACGCTTCACGACCGTACGGTACTGGTGCAGCAGCTCTTCGCTGACCGGCCCGGCTGGACCTACGATCTCATTCAGCAGCGAGCGGGCAACCGTGAGAGCGTCACGACTGGTTTCAAGCCGAATCTCTTTCGACGCCCGCTTGAGCCGCTTGCGGATCTCCCGGAACATGTCTTTCGTCAGCATCTTGCGCAGCTTCTTTTCGTGTTTCACTCGAAGCTCGATCAGCCCCTGCATGAGTTGCGTTTTACGGCGTGGCTCCTGGGGAACCTTCAGACTGCGCAAGGCCGTGAGTTGGACATCGAGGTCGCGCACTTTCCCAGCACGCCGGCGAAGCCGGTTCAGCATTTTCAGGAGTTTTTGCTGGTTGCGATTGTCGTCGGGGACCAGTTGTTCCAGCAGCGTTTGAAGCCGTCGGCTCGTGGTGCGGAAACTATGGACGCTCTCCGCGTTCTGCTCGGAAGAAAGCTTTCGTAGCGCCCGCTCAGTCTTCTGGAAGACAAGCTGGCTACGATCAAGTGCAATCGACATAAGAATCAAAACCCTTGTAGCGGGAGAGGATCAATACTGCGCTAGCTCAAGAAATCAGGCTGCAGACATCAAGAACTCGAGATTCAGATTGACAGATGGTCCCCGGC
>CAZILJ010000809.1:0-2240 GCA_964539915.1 uncultured Acidobacteriaceae bacterium
CATCCGTCCGCAATACCGCTGCAGTATCAACGGTCCAGGAAGCGGAGCGGCAAGCGATCATCGAAGCGCTGAAAGCGGCATCGGCAAGAATCTCCGGTGCGGGCGCAGCCGCGGAACGTCTCGGGCTGAAGCGTACAACGCTGCAAAACAAAATGCGGCGACTGAACGTCACCAAGGCCGACTACTGAGACCGACGCGCTCCCAACCATCGATGGCCCAAGATGGGGACCAGCTTAGCCTTCGCTCTCGGCTAGTCTCCAACCTGCCCGCATTCGGGCACCCGCCCACCGTAGGGCATGCCGGCGAGCAGCGTCGGTTCTGATCCCCTGTACTCGCAATAACTTACGTCCGGCTTTGGTTGGCACGCTTCCTGCACTGTCTTATGCGGCGGAACCGCGAAGGACTCGCCGATGGAGGCCGCATCTCCGCAAACTGAAGACGGACAAAAGGCGTCATGACGGATGGCAATCGGTGTTTACATACTCTCCTCTTACTGATCGCCGTGGTTCCGCTTGGCGGCTGTTTGTCCCGATCTCGTCCACTTGCGGTTCACGCGAGCACAGCGCAGCTTCAAACTGCGACCGCTAACGACCTAATTGAGCGTATCAACGCTGAGGCCGCGGAGATCCAGACCTTAAAGGCGACAGTCGGCATTACCGCTTCCGTCGGCGGCAGCAAGCTGGACAAGATCACTGAATTTCAGGAGATCCGTGGCTACATCCTGGCGCGGAAGCCGTCCTCGCTGCGCATGACCGGACTGTTCCCCATCCTGCAGAACCAGGTGTTCGATATGGTGAGCAGCGGCCAGGAGTTCAAACTGTGGATTCCGCCCAGGAACAAGTTCATTGTCGGTGACAACGAGGAAGCAAGACCCTGCGCGGAGCCCCTGGGAAATCTTCGGCCGCAGGTGATCTATAGCGCTCTGCTACTGCAGGCTGTAGATCCTCAGAACGAACTGACTGTGCTGGAAGCGAGCGATGGCGAACTGATCGATCAGAGAACGCAGAAAGAGACCCTCCGGCCTGACTACTCGCTCAACATCATCAAACAGAGCGGCCAGCAGTGGTATCTCTCGCGCAAAATTGTGTTTGACCGAACTGATCTGCGGCCAGACCAGCAACTCTTATATGACGAGCACGGCTCTATCGTCACTGACGTTCACTACGACGACTATAGGGAGTTCAATGGCGTGTTTTTCCCCACCAGCATACGGATCTGGCGACCGCGGGAGGAATACTCGATCAGGCTTCAAGTAACCAAGCTGACCATCAATGGACCCATTATGGATGATCAATTCGTGCTGGAACCCCCTTCAGGCGCAGACCTGGCGTCGCGCTGACACTCTGCCCACATTCAGGCACCGCCCGCAATAGGGCATGACAGCCACTCAGATCCCATCCGGCGCGTCAGCCCCTGCAACAACTTACAGCCAACCTCCGATGGCATGCCGGCTGCACTGTCTTGGGCTGCCGATTGAGATTGAGAAAGACTCGTCGATGGAGACTATCGATGTTGCGTGTCGAATACCACGACCTAGGGAATACAGTGACCATGCGATTGGAGGGCCGCTTTGTCGGGAAATTCGCACAGGACGCAAGGGATTTGGTGACGCGCTGCAAGATTCCGCTGCGACTTGTGGTGAATTTATCGGAGGTGATGTTTGTCGATGCGATGGGTGAGGAAGTGTTGTTGTGGTTAGCCCGAATTGGAGGGGAGTTTGTTGCTGAGAACTGCTATCCCCTCCACGTCTGCGAACGCCTGCATCTGCCGATGGCGCCGAAATGCGCCGGGGCTCTCCCCCGGGCGACGTAACGCTGTTCGCAGACGTTTTTTAAAGCTTCGCCGATCTGGGGATGCCGCCCGCGACGAAAGGGTGCGAAATGCCATGCGCACACAGGGAAAGCAAACAGCTCGGGAGGATGTGAGTATGGGCGCGGTCAGCAGTGGTTTGGCTTGCACATGGTTGTCGGAACCTTCGTCATCGGAACCGTCCACGATCGCTCGAACCCAGGATGCGCTGTACTTATTTGCTTGCCATCTGGAGTGGCACCACGGGAGAAGCCTTGGAGCTTATCAGGCACTCGTAGCCGCATTGGACGATTCCGAAAATGGGATCCGCGAGATTGCGGAACTGCTGCTTCACCGCATTTCGCCCCGTCCGCAGAGGGAAAAGCGGGGCGTTTTTCCAACGTAAGAGGTCCGTCATGGAATGGTTTCATTCGACTGAGCGAGAGCAAGAA
>CAZILJ010000810.1:0-8898 GCA_964539915.1 uncultured Acidobacteriaceae bacterium
AGTGCTGAATGCTGAGTGCTGAATGCTCCCCTTCAAGCTCGTCTACAGCGACGCTTACTACCTTCCCATCGGGGACCACGTCTTCCCCGCCGAAAAATATCGCCGTGTACGCGATCGCCTGATCTCAACAAAAGTCGCCGACGCTCAAGATTTTCTCGAACCTCAGCCCGCCGCCGATCTCGACATCCTTCTCGTGCACACGCCCGAGTACGTGCAAAAACTAAAGACCGGCACGCTCAGCCCGCGCGAAGAAATGGAAATGGAAATTCCCTATTCCCACGACCTCGTGGAGGCCTTCTGGTTGGCCGCAGGCGGTTCGATCCTCGCCGCCCGCCAGGGTCTCGCCGACGGCGTTTGCATCAGCATCGGAGGTGGCTTTCACCATGCGTTTCCCGATCATGGCGAGGGATTCTGCATGATCCACGACGTTGCCGTCGCCATCCGCCGCCTGCAGCGCGATGACAAAATCCGCACCGCCATGACCGTTGATTGCGACGTGCATCAGGGTAACGGCACTGCCGCGATTTTTGCCGGCACGCGCACCGAGAGCGTCCCTCTTCCCTCGGTTTCAAGTACGACGCTGAACCAGAAGTGGGCAGCCAAAACCAGAATGCGCGGAGCCCACGCCGGTGACGTCTTCACCATCTCCCTGCACCAGCACAACAACTATCCGTTGTACAAGCCGCCGTCGTCGATCGACGTAGACTTGCCCGATGGCATTGGCGACGACGATTACCTGGCGTGGCTTGACAACGCTCTCAGCTCCGGCCTGCGCCAGTTCGAGCCCGACTTGCTCTGCTACGTCGCGGGCGCCGATCCGTATTGTGAGGATCAACTGGGCGGACTCGCCTTAACGATCGAAGGTTTGAAGAAGCGCGACGAACTGGTCTTCCGCGTAGCCCGCGTCCGCAACATTCCCATCATGGTGACCTACGCCGGAGGCTATGCCCGGAAGATGGAAGACACCGTGACGATTCACAGCAACACAGTGGTCGCAGCGAAGGAAGTATTCGCCGAGAAAGGATCTCCCAGAACGTTGTCATCCTGAGCGAAGTCGAACGATCTCATGCCTCTGCGCACTGAATGATGCTTATCTGGGAGTTCCAGCGAGCCATGCCGGCAGCCATATTTGCGCAATCGTTTCGCCCACCCGGCAGGTGCCGAAGGCACGCCAGGTGAAAGCCTGGCACGAATGCTAACCAACTCGTTAGCCCCCGAACACGCTGGGCATTTGATTGCTCCGCTATTACCGCTGGACAGGCCTTCGATCGGATTGAAATTCGCCGGAGCCGACGAGCACCTTGTCTTGATCCAGACGATTAGCCGAACCTTCGGTGATCGGCGTCGCCTCAGTCAGCAAAAACGTTCCTGAGAACTGCCCGGGCTCGCTCCGGTAACCGGCCGTCGCCACGGGCTGCTAGAATTCTTGCTGCCGCTCGAACCCAAGGGGCGCATCAAGGGCGTCGACCTTCTATTCTGCGATTCAGTGGCCTGCCCATGGTCCGTTGCCGCTCGAAACTGGCATTACCGTCTGCTCGCCAGCCGGTGCCTCGGAAGATCTCGCGGTCGCAATGGTACGGGCGAGCCAACCTGGCTCACCTTTGAACCCAAGTAGTGACGGCGCACCCCTTGATCCTGTTTTTCTCCCCGGATCCACAGCGCCCGTGTGACATCTGCCCCGGTCGTCAACATCCCAGTGAGCGCGTCATCTCGGCAGCCCAACAGCGTGAGCCAAGGCCAGCCAGGCGAGCTGACTCCTACGCTCTTAAGATTCTGGCCCTAAAACGATTAAACCCCAATATTTTGAGACGAATTTCCGCTAACCCCATGATTCCAATAGATCGGAGGGGAGGGGTGGGATAACTAAACAGTAAGCTTGTTCGTACGAAAACGCCTACGAGGGATTGCTGCGAACCCAGAAAAGTAATTCCGTGAAACCAGGAAGCCAGAATCCGCCCGTCCGCCCCAAGCCCGAGGTCGCAAACGCGCAGAATGAACTCCCAGCGAGGCCCGAAGCCCGCCTCTGCCTTCCACTGCTAAAATGATCCAAAGCCATGTTCGAGAACTTACAGGAAAAACTACAACGCGCCTTCAAGAGCCTCCGCGGCCAAGCCAAACTCACCGAGGAGAATATTGACGAGGCGCTACGAGAAATCCGCCTCGCCCTGCTCGAGGCAGACGTTAACTTCAAGGTTGTCAAGCAGCTCATCGATCAGATTCGAGCTAAGGCTGTCGGCCAGGAAGTCTTGACGGCACTTTCGCCTGGCGAGCAAGTCATCAAGATCGTGCGCGACGAACTGGTCGAACTTCTCGGCAAAGACACCGCGCGCGTCAAGTTTGCCTCGCAACCGCCAACAGTCGTCCTCATGGCCGGATTGCAAGGTTCCGGCAAAACCACCACTTCCGGCAAGCTGGCGAACTGGTTCAAGACCGGAGGCCATCGCCCGCTGCTGGTTTCCGTCGACGTCTACCGTCCCGCTGCGCGAGAGCAGTTGAAAATTGTCGCGCAAGCGGTCAACAGTCATATCTACGAAGGGGAAGCCGGGGAGGCCAACACCGCAACGGTCGAGCGCCTGGTGAAGGAAGCGCGGCGCGAAGCCATTGTCTCCGGCTGCGACGTGCTCATCGTCGATACCGCAGGACGCTTGCACATTGACGATCAGCTCATGGACGAGATGCAGTCGCTGAAGAAGCTGCTCAATCCGTCAGAGATTCTGTTCGTTGCCGACGCCATGACCGGACAAGACGCGGTCCGCTCGGCCGAGGAGTTTCACAAGAAGCTTTCGCTCACCGGCGTGATTCTCACCAAGATGGATGGTGACGCCCGCGGCGGCGCAGCTCTCTCCATCCGCCAAGTCACAGGACAGCCCATCAAGTTCATCGGCGTCGGTGAAAAATACGATGCGCTTGAGCCGTTCCATCCCGACCGCATCGTCTCCCGCATCCTCGGCATGGGCGACATCTTGTCGCTGATCGAACGCGCCGAGCAACAGATCGACAAGAAGAAGGCGCAGGAAATGGCCACGCGCGCCCTCACCGGCGACGGCTTCTCGCTCGAAGATTTTCGCGACCAGTTGCGTCAGGTAAAAAGGATGGGATCGATGAAGAGCCTGATGGGCATGCTGCCCTCGATCGGTCCTTTCTCCGGCCTGCAGAAGGCCGCTGATCAGGTGGACGAAGGGCAGATCAACCGCGTCGAGGCGATCATTAATTCGATGACAACGCACGAGCGCCATCACCATGAAGTGATCAACGGCAGCCGCCGCAAACGCATCGCCCGCGGCTCAGGCACAACCGTGCAGGAAGTGAACAACCTTCTCCGTCAGTATGCGCAGATGAAAAAAATGTTCAAGCAGATGGGCAAGCCAAGCTTCGCGCGCAGACTAGCGGGAATGAAATTGCCGGGAATGTGAGCACCACTGGTCCTTCCAGTTCCAAACATGAGCCTCGACAAGTCGGGGAAATGGTGAATCGGAGAAAGTTCTGAAGATATTAAGCAGTATCTTGACGCCTACTCCGGCGACGGCTGGGTAGCCTCAGGATTCCGCCATGCAAGCTGCGACTGCGGCAGCGATACTTTTGAGCCTCTTGCAGATGATGACGAAGGTTGCGCAGAGCGAGGTGCGCATGGTGTGGGAAAGAAAAGTTTATCTCGGACAGCGATGAATATTGGGCTAACGCTTCGCCTGAGCAAAGGAAATACATCGAGTGCGGTTCTACAACCACTGACATTGGTGTCGGCTTCTCCTTACATGAGGATGGTGAGATTCGCTGACTTTGGGTTGGTGACCGCTGCTCTCCCTGTGGCAGCCTCGGCTGTTTCGCGGGTTGGAAGGTCGCCTACTCCCGCTCCAAACAGTTGCTCGATCAGGTTTGAACGGGTCTTCCAATGAAGTGGAGATCCCTCGAAGAGTCGAGCCCCGCCCTCGATACGCGCCCGTTGCGCCAGATCTTTGCCGAGCGCAAGGAACTGATCGCCAAGTATGTCCCGCCTGAGACGCAAGCCATTCACGCGCGCGCTGTTGCCCAGCTTAAGGAAAAACACTTCGCTGCAAACATCCTCCCTGTTGGCGCGAAAGCGCCCAGGTTCGATCTTCCAGACCACGACGGCAGAATAGTCCGATCCTCCGACCTCCTCGCCAAGGGAACGCTCGTACTGTGCTTCATCCGCGGACGCTGGTGCCCGTTCTGCGTCGGGCAGATGGAAGCGATGAATCTCGTCTTGCCGCAGATCGAGCAGGCAGGAGCGACGCTCGTCGCCGTCTCTCCGCAGACGGTGAAGCAGGCGTTCTTCATGCACGACCAGCACAAGCTGCGCTTTCCGCTGCTTTCCGATGCCGACAACCAGGTCGCCAGAAAGTTCGGCCTGACTTACCGCGTGCCTGATGCTCAGGAAGCGGTCTACCGGAAAGCCTTCGTCAATCTGCCCTTCACGAACGGCGATGACAGCTGGGAGTTGCCCATTCCAGCGACCTACATCGTCGATCGGGAAGGAACGATTCGCTATGCATCCGCGAATGAGGATTACACGGAACGCCCGGAACCGGACGACCTTGTGCGAGCCCTCAGGGGCTAAAGCCCAATTCTGTTGCTGCGCTTAACGGCACAGCTGAAGCCGTGCCCTTCCACGAACCTCCTGCCGCGCGACGCCTCAGCTAGAAGCTAGCAGCTGACGCGGTACACTGGATTACTCATGCACTACATCTATGGAATCAATTCCGTGACCGAGGCGCTGAAAGCGCGCGGGCGAGCGTTCGAGTGGGTCGGAATGGCCAGGGAGCGCCACGACATTCGCCTGCAACGTCTGATTGAAGACTGCCGGCGTTTGACCGTGCCGGTACGTTTCCTGGAGCGCACTGAACTCGACCGCATGGCCGGCAACGCTTCGCATCAAGGCGTGGTCGCGGTCACGTCGGCCAAGCAATACAACGAACTCGGCGATGTCATCGCCGCCAAGCGTGCAGAATATTCGCTGATCGTCGTGCTCGATGGCGTAGAGGATCCTCACAATCTGGGAGCGATCCTGCGCACAGCCGATGCCGCCGGAGCCAATGGCATCGTGATTCCCGAACGCCGTTCCGCGAGTGTCACAGGCACAGTCACAAAGGTTTCCGCCGGTGCCAGCGAGCACATGCCCATCGCCAAAGTCACCAACATCGCTCGCACCGTGGAAGAACTGAAAGAACACAACGTATGGACGGTGGGACTCGACGAACGCGCCCCGCAAACCTACGACGCTCTCGACTTCAACATGGACTGTGCGCTTGTACTGGGCGGAGAAGGCAAGGGGCTGCACGATCTGGTAAAGCGCAAGTGCGACTTTCTGGTCTCGATTCCGATGCTGGGCAAGGTTCCGTCGCTGAATGTTTCCGTGGCTGCGGCTGTGGTCCTGTTCGAAATCGTGCGTCAACGGCGCGCGCGCGCAGAATCCTCCCATACAAAATCGGGGGGCACAAAATCGGCTTCAAAATGAAGTTCTGCTTTTCGTTTCTCAGCCTATTGCTCGTTCTTTGCGCCTCGGCGGTGACGACGCTTGCCCTCGACCGCGAAGCCTTCAGCTTCACCAATTACGATCTAAGCGTTCAGGTCGAGCCGGAACAACATCGGCTCGGAGTCCGAGGCAAGATTACGCTGCGGAATAACACGCCCACACCGCAGACGATCGCAGTACTGCAGATTGCGTCTTCCCTTGACTGGCGTGCGATTAAGGCAGGCGACAAGACTCTGCAGATCGCCAGGCAGCCCTTCACATCCGACATCGATCACACGGGAGGTCTGTCTGAAGCCATCGTCACATTACCGCAGCCGGTAGCGCCGAAAGGGACCATCGAATTGGAAGTCGCATACGAAGGAGTGATCCTACTCGATGCGACCAGACTGACTCGCATTGGCACACCCGGAGATGTGGCGGAGCGCACAGATTGGGACCAGATTGGCCCAGGTTTCGCGGCGGTGCGAGGAGTTGGCTACGTGGCTTGGTATCCGATTGCCACGGAAGCAGCGAATCTCTCCGAAGGTGACAGCCTGTTTGAGATTCTGAGCAGGTGGAAGACGCGCGAGGCCGCGTCCAGAATGCACCTGCATGTCACTGTCTCCAGCGACGATGGGGAGCAACCGCCAGTTGTAATTGCCAATCAGGCATCGTGTCAGGTGACGTATGAACAGGCAGGAAGGCCTTCACTAGCCAGCGCAGATTGCACGTACGAGCCGATGGGCTCGGTATCCCCGCTTTTTGTCATCGCTAGGTACGGCTTCGTCGATCGCCCGGCGATCGCGGTTTACAACCTGGTAACTCATGCAGCGGCGGCTGAGAGATACGCCGATGCCGAAGAGAAACTTGTCCCATTGATCAGCGAATGGTTCGGAGCGCCGCAGGAAAAAGCTCACACCTGCGACCTCGCCATTCCCAACGGGATGCCCTACGAAAGCGGCTCCTTGCTTTTGACGCCTCTGGTGAGTACAGATTCCCAGTCGGCTGGGCTGGCCGCTGCGCATCAATTGACGCACGCCGCGTTCTCCTCATTCCGTCCATGGATCGAAGAAGGTCTCGCCCATTTCGCACAGGCGCTCTATCTGGAACGCGAGAGGGGACGCCCGACCGCAATTGATTACATGGGACTGCACCGATTTGCGCTCGGCGAAGGGAAAGAACCAACCCCCATGCCAAGATCCGAAGATGAGGTCAACCGCTCGCTGGTGAACACGACCAGCGAGGAACTCTATCGCAGCAAGGCGATGTATATCTGGTGGATGCTGCGCGACATGATCGGCGAGTCCGCGCTCAAGAAGGCGATCGCCGCCTACCGTCCCGAGCAGGACAAAGAACCCTCGTACATGCCGCGTCTGATCGGCTCACAGACTGAACGCGATCTGGGCTGGTTCTTCGACGATTGGGTGTACCGCGACCGCGGCTTGCCGGACTTCAAAGTGGAGTCGGCGTTCTCGCGCAAAACGATGACCGGCTCCTACATGCTCACGATCACGCTGGACAATCTGGGAACCGCCGGAGCCGAGGTTCCCATGATCGTCAAATTTGCCGGCGGAGAGATTATGAAGCGGCTGGAAGTTCGCGCCAAGAACAAGGCCGTCATTCGCGTGGAGACTCCGTCGGCGCCGCAAGAGATCGTGGTCAATGACGGCAGCGTACCCGAAAGCGATAGGACAAACAATACATTCAAGATCGCGGCAGGTGATGTGGCGAAATAATGCGCATCGCAGCAGGCTGCGATTGCATAGGTCCTGCCTTGCGCTCGGACCACAGTAACCGCAGGGTAATAAGGAATAGAAAGATGAAAAGCGCTGAGTACAACAGGTTAGTGGGTTGAGGTAAAGTGCGCGAGCGCTGCCAGCTTGCCCGCTGCTGCCCCAGAGTCGATGGACTGGGCCGCGATCGGGATCGACTCTGCTATCCGATCCGCTTTGCCCGCCGCTACCAGGGCCGCCGCGGCATTGAGCAGTACAACGTCGCGGCGGGGTGACTTCTCCCCATCCAACACAGCACGAATGATTGCAGCATTCTCAGGCGCATCACCGCCGGCAATCTCCTGTAGGGTGGCGCGAGTCATGCCGAATTCCTCGGGTTCTACTTCGTAGGAACGTACTGAGCCCTCGCGGGACTCGGCCACGCGAGTTGTACCGGTGATGGTTATCTCATCCAATCCATCCAGCCCATGTACGACGAGTGCCCGATGCAGGCCCAGCATGCTCAACGCTTCCGCCAACTTCTCCACCAGATCGAGCGAATACACGCCGACAACCTGCCCCGAAGCGCGCGCCGGATTCGTCAGCGGGCCGAGGAGATTGAACATGGTGCGCATGCGCAGCTCGCGCCGCACAATCTGCACCTGTTTCATCGCCGGATGCAGATTCGGCGCGTATAGAAAGCAAATGCCAACTTCACGCAGGCATTGGGCGGCGCGCTCGGGCGAAAGCTGGATGTTGATACCTAAAGCCTCGACCACATCAGCCGATCCGCATTTGGAGCTGATGCTGCGATTGCCGTGCTTCGCCACGCGCACGCCGGCTCCCGCCGTCACTAACGCCGTCGCCGTGGAAATATTGAACGTACCGCTGGCGTCCCCGCCTGTGCCGCTGGTATCGATCAGCGATGCGGCGACAAAAGATTCTTCGTCCAGAGCATCGCGACCCGTGCCGCTGACATCGAGTGCCCGCGTCGTGGTTGCAAGTTCGATCGGCAGCGGCGCTGCTGCTGCGCGAATCGCTTCCGCGAACCCCACAATTTCCTCCACCGTTTCACCCTTCATACGCAGCGCGATGAGCAGCGCCGCAATCTGCGCGTCGGTGCATTTGGCCGCCAGCACTTCGGCCATCACTTCTCGAGCCTCGGCTCGAGGGAGCGATTGCGAGTGGTTTGCGATGCGATGAAGAGCGTCGAGGATCATTCGTCAGGCGGCATTGTAGCAAGAACGCGGGCGGCACCAAGACTGCGCGAATGCGCAGCGATCAACTCAACTCACCCTGGCAATAGTCCCCGGCAGTCGTCGTGAAAGATAGTCATGCCAGTCTTGCGGCAGCGCGCTAGTGGCAAGCGCCTTTTCCAGGAGAGTGCGATTGTACTTTTCTGGAACGAACAGGCGGTTCATTTCCTCAATCGTCACCGCCGATGGATTGCGGCTCAGGAGCTTGAACGCGTCTCCGGCAGCCACGGTCCCTTCCTGCTCGACGGAAAAATAGAAGCCACTGCGGCCGCTCTCGAGGAAGCGCTGCAGAATGTCGTCCCGTTGAAATTTTGCCGCCAGCTTATAACAAGGTATGCGAGGCTGGCGTACCATCACGGTCGCGGTACCGACTTGAAGGCGATCGCCAATGTGAAGCTCGTTCTCGGACAACCCTTCCGTCGTGAAGTTCTCGCCAAACATGCCCCAGGGAAGGTCGTCG
>CAZILJ010000811.1:0-4228 GCA_964539915.1 uncultured Acidobacteriaceae bacterium
GTGTGAGCCACGCTTTCGTCCCTGCGGGCGGGGAAGCAAAACGCTGAACCTGCGGTCTTCCTTATACCGGGCAAGGAGACGAAAGACCATGGCACGCGACAATTCGAGGGTGGCGCAGGCCTTCTTGATCATTGCACGCGAGCATTCCGGCTGTTCGGCCAGATGGGAGAGAACTTTTTCTCGGCTCTTGGCGATCGCTACTGCGGCGGCTGGGTCCTGCAAAGGTTTCTCCACTTCTTCGGCTGGCGCTGACAAAACGTAGTCTACCAGTTAACGGTAAAGTCTATCAATTAAACGTAAAGTCTATCCATTAATGGAAAATGGGAGCCCACTAGAATCAATACGTTACAAGTTGCGGAGTCTACTCAATAACGGAAAACGACGCAGGACCTCGCACCCGAGATTCCGGCATCGGAAACGGCCGACGCGAACCTTAAGCGACAAGGGAACACCCAGCGCAGGCAAGTCCTTCAGCGTTCGAACGTAACGGCTGTGGCGCGAATTCGAGATCTGTTTGCACCTCTTCCAGACAGTTGTTGCGCCGGTGTCGTCCCTGCGGGAGTGGGTTGGTTTTTGTCTGCTTTTGCGGCACTCACGTGCCGGGCTGATGAATGGCGGCGCTGGCGCGGCTTCCAGAGTCACACCCTGTTATCAAAGATCATAAAATTTTCTTGCGCAAGCGCCACAACAGGTGGGTTGGTCAGACGCTTACGCTTTACCTTAACTTTTCCCTTGTTCGTGGATACCTATTACAAAAGCCAACTTTTTCTAATAAGAGGAATCGAGCATTTCTGTTCTCGGTCGGGATTAAGATAAATACAGAGCGTCCCCGTCCCCGGCGATCTGCGTGTAATTCGTGCCCTGACTTCTGCTTGCTTAGAGATGGCTTGTTCGCTGCTATTCGGAACTGAGGTGCTGGTCAAGAAATCCGCCTCTTGTTCAGCATTGATAATGTTCAGTGCAGGCTGGCTTGGGCGGATTTTGAGTTGTGGAGCCTCGCTTCGGTGTGGGTGACGCACTGGGCAGCTTGTTGAAGATCGTCGTGCTCGCCGCTTTGCAATTCGCCGCGCTTTTCCTTATCTTTCCACACCGTCAGACTTTTCTGACAGGCGGAATGCGCTTCCTGCCAGTACGCAAGTGTCAGATCTTGCGGCAGGTCCCTTTTCAATGCCAGTGCAGAAAATGCACCGCCTAGGCCCGCGTAAGCACTTGCCAGGCCGGAGCGAGGATAGCGGTTGCTTCCGGAAGGCGACTCTTCGAGAGTAGCAATGGACTCCCGAAAAACTTTTATCGCCGTGTACGGCTTCCCAAGCGTCAGCTGGCACTGGGCAATACCGATGTTGCTGAATCCGAAGTTGGTTTTCGCCAGAATATTCTTTGGGTCGGCCTGCAGCAAGTCGCCGAAGATCTTGTGTGCCTGGCGAAAGGTTTCCAGCGCGGCAACCGTTTCTCCGCGCCCTTGGCGGTAGTCGGCCAAGCTATTGGTTGCTTCGCCGAGGAACTCGGAGAGCCCTGCGTTGCCGGGATTCGCCTTGGATCCCTGGTCCAGAATGGCAACCGACTGAGCTTGAATCTCAACCGCACGCGCGAGATCATGCTGCGCGGCGAGGCTGTGCGCAATGCCGCTGTAGTCTGCTGCCAGATGAGTGCGCAAGGACAAGCTATTAGGCTGGGACTGGAGCGCAGCATTGCGAATCACGCTCGCGCGGCGATAATTCTCCAATGCAGCGGCGACGTCACCGGTCTGGACCTGGACGACGGCCATGAAGTAGTACGTGCCGGCATAGTAATCGGCCAGAACCGGATCGTTGCTACCTGTCGCGAGGCTTTTGGCGATTGGCTGTGCCTTAACTAAGGCGTTGATTGCTTCCTTGAAATTCCCTCTCGATTCCTGAACCTGCGAGACGCGGTGATAAATGGCGACCAGATCACGCCGGGACGCTGCATCCGGCGAGCTCGAGGCCAACGGCTCCCGGATCGCCAAAGCTTTGCGATAACTTTGCAACGCTCCATCCGCATCGCCAAGGTTGGCCGCGTAGGGATAACCGAGAACGTCGCCCACTCTTTCGTAGGCCGCGGCAAGCTCCTTCTGGAGCGACGCATCGCCTTTGGACTGCGTGCTGAGATTATCCAAGTATTCAAGAGCGCGAGTGGCGATCAGTCTTCGAGCGGCCGTTGACCCGGGCAGATCTCGGATCGCGTCGTGGATCTCGAACATAAGGGAATTGGCCAACTTGCGGACATCGTTGAAACGTTCCTCGGCGCGCCTTTCGTTGGCGGCAGCGATGCGCGATTCGCGAATGGTGGCAGCGACGCCGATCGACACCGCGAGCAAAACTAAAGCAGTCGCCGTGACACCCACTTTGTGGCGGATGGCGAACTTTCCCGCGCGATAGCGCCAGGAGTCGCGACGCGCGATAACCGGCAGTCCATTCAGATGCCTGCGGATGTCTTCGGAGAATTGCTCGACGGAGACATACCGCCGTTGCGGCTCCTTATGCATCGCCCGAAGGACAATCGTGTCGAGATCTCCGGCGAGCCGTCGGCGCAATTTGGCAGGAGAAGCCTCACGCACGCGAATGAGCAAATCCGGGGTCTCGGCAGGAGGCGCGACTTCTGTATTCATATCGGCCTCAGGATGACGGAACTGGGCCGCGGAGGCTCAGAATCGCAGATGGCGCGAGCAAGTTCGTGAGGCACATTTGTGTTTTTCGGGTAAGGTGAACGTCCGGTTAGAAGCTGGTAGAGCACTACGCCGAGGGAATAGACGTCTGTCGCGGTGGTGATGGGCTCGCCACGAATCTGTTCGGGGCTTGCATAACCGGGCGTCATGGGTTGAGCGATGGTCGTTTGCGAGCCAGCCGCGGGATCGAGAATCTTGGCGATCCCAAAATCCAGCAACTTGGGCACGCCTTCCTTGGTCACGAGAATATTACCCGGCTTGATGTCGCGATGGATTACCAGATGCTGGTGAGCGTACTGCACAGCCGAGCATACCTGTTCAAACAGCTGCAGCCGCTCCGTGATCGTGAGCCTGTGGACGTCAGAATATTCATCGATCGGAGTGCCTTCAATCAGCTCCATCACAAGATAGGGGACTCCCTTGTCGGTGGTGCCTCCGTCGAGAAGGCGGGCAATGTTGGGATGATCGAGCGAGGCTAAGACCTGACGTTCATTGCGGAATCGTTCCAGGATGGCCGCTGTATCGAAGCCGGCGCGCACGAACTTGATGGCTACTTCTTTGTCATACTGGCCGTCGGCACGCTCGGCACGATACACATCGCCCATGCCACCCTGTCCGATCTGTTCCACCAGGCGGTACACGCCGACTCTGCGGCCGACGCGGCTGCTGTGATCTGCCGATCGAATCTCCGGACCTTTCAGATCGACCGCTGGCTTCTTGAGAAACACGCTGCCGGCCTGCTGATGGGAACGTAGTAAAGATTCCACTTCCTGGCGCAGTTCTGAATCGCCCGCACACGCCGCATCGAGAACCGCGGTGCGCCCATCATCCGGCGAAGCGATGGCGCGATCGAAGACTTCACGTACCTGTTGCCATCGTTCCGGATTCACAGGGTCGCGCTCCGGTCGAGTTCGCGGTGAAGCCAGGCGCGGGCCATAATCCAGTCGCGCTTAACTGTCGAAGACGAGACCCCGAGTACCTCTGCCGTATCTTCAATCGAAAGGCCGCCAAAAAACTTGAGTTCGACGACCTTGCCCTGTTGGGGATCCATGGCAGAAAGCGTTTTCAAGGCATCGTCGAGAGCAACGATATCTACATCGATCTGCTGAGCGTCTTGTTCAGCCTCGTCCAGGGTGAGGTTACAAACACCTCCACCGCGTTTGTCGGCGCGATAAAGGCGCGCGTGATCCACCAGAATCTGACGCATCAATTGGGCCGCCACTGCGAAGAAGTGGGCGCGGTTCTGCCACTGCGGTAGATCCTGCCGGATCAAGCGTACGTAGGCTTCGTGGACCAAGGCGGTGCTTTGGAGAGTATGTCCAGGGCGCTCATTGCGGAGGTAGTGCTGGGCTATGCGCCTGAGTTCTTCATAGACAAGCGGGATCAGAGAATCGAGGGCCTCGCCGTCACCGCCGCGCCATCGTCCTAATAACTCCGTGACCTGGTTGGAACCCCTGTGCTGCACGTCCGCGCCCCAAAGCCACACGCGGGGGATGCGTGAGGCTGGAAGCATATCCCGTCCATCTAGGTGTGTCAATGAGATGA
>CAZILJ010000812.1:0-3231 GCA_964539915.1 uncultured Acidobacteriaceae bacterium
CCTAAAGCGTAATTCGGCATCAACGCATTGATAACCGTGGCCGCCGCCAGACCGCCCGCTAGTCGCTGCACGCCCTCCATAAAGGCGCGGCGGCTAATCTCCCCGTGAATGAAATCGTTGTAGAGCTCTATCGCTTCGCTCGGCAGTTTGGATTCTGTCGGTTCCATTGGCTGACTCCCGCCGCGATAATATCATCTGTCATGGCCGCGGGGATGGTGTAGAGGCCGGTCAGGCAAGACGCCGCGGCAATTTTCCCCAGAACAGAGTCATCGAGAATTCCTGCAGAGCCTATGCGTCGGTTTACTGAGGCAAAAAGACGTTTTTGGGAACAAACCGATCGAGCCCTGCGGTACATTCCATTGATACATCAGTCGGCGAAACTTGGGCTAGCAGCGGCGGATGACGTATCCGCAGTCGGGCGGTGCCTGCGCCCCAGCTGCACCCGCAGGTGATCCATCGATAAGTAGACGACCGGCGTGGTGAACAAAGCGAGCGCTTGGCTGACAATGAGACCGCCAACAATAGTGAGCCCGAGTGGGCGACGCAACTCGGCGCCGGTGCGCCAGCGGCAAACCTCCGGGCAATGCCGCCATGGTCGTCATCATGATGGGCCCGAAACGGAGCACACTTGCCTGATAGATTGCGCCCAAAAGGAGATTTCCCTTCCCTGCGTTCGGCGTCGAGCGTGCGCGGCGTTCCTGGTATACCTCGCACCAAGTTCAAGCAATTGCACTATCTATCGTATCGCGATATAAAAGCAACGGTTGGGACCGCCACTTGCCTGAGACAACATTGCCCGAGCTTGAGCCCGAATTGCCTTGCAGGCGAACTCGCCTCCGTTCTATTTTGGCATCGCATGTTTCTTTCAAGTTCGTGGATTCGTCCCGTCAGCACTGTTCACGCATGAGTTTGCAAGTTTCGGCACCGGGGCTTGTCAACCCTGTATGAAACTCCAAAACAAACCCGATGAGACGAAGCGGACCCCGCAGGTTCGGTTGTTTCTGTCGCTGACGGTGGTCATGTCGGTCCAACTGGTGAGTGCCGCGAACGGCACAGGACTCGGAGGCCCCCCGCGCCCATCCGAGTCCTTTCGTGCAATTGAGCTTTCCTCTTGCAAACTTCCCGGTGTTCCACAACCGGCCCGGTGCGGGGTGCTCGAAGTTCCCGAGAACCCCACTCGTCTGATTGGCCGCCGGCTTCGAATCGGCGTGGCCGTGATCCCCGCAACGGGCGGCCAGCCACGTCGGGACCCGATCGCTATATTGATGGGCGGCCCAGGCGAAGACGCGATTGGCGCGGCCGAGATATACGCCAGGCAGTTCGCGCCGCTTCGGCAGGATCGTGACATCCTGTTGGTCGACCAGCGGGGTACCGGCCGCTCCGGCGCATTGCATTGCGATCTCTTCTCGACTCCGCAGCCGACCGCGAGTCTCCGTGACCTGTTTCCCCTTAAAGCAGTCGAACGATGCTTGCAGAGGCTACCTCTGCAACCCGACCTGACTCAGTACACTTATGATCGTTTCGCCGCCGATCTAGAGCAGGTCCGACGCGCTCTCGGCTACGGATCCCTGAATTTGTTCGCGGGATCATACGGAACTCGAGCCGCGCAGGTGTACCTGCGGATGTACCCAGAAAGCGTGCGAACCGTATATATGGGCAGTGTTGTTCCGCTCGACGTGGCCGGCCCGCTTCCTTTCGCGAAGACGGAACAAGCGGCGCTCGAGAAAATGTTCGAGGCGTGCGCCGCCGATTCTGGGTGTGAGTCGGCATTCCCGCACTTGCGTGACGAGTTCCGTCAGATATCCGATCGTCTGGCATCAGGATCTGTGCGTGTCGTTGTGCAGGGCCACAGCGGCACCGTGCCGTTGTATCGTGGTCGAGTCGCGGAGTGGTTTCGCGCGAAACTCTACAGACCCCGAAGCTCTGCGACAATTCCGTGGATGATCCATCGAGCCTATCTGGGAGACTGGAGCCCGATTTCCAAGGGCATTCTGGCTGATGCCCGCGAAAACGACTCGGATTTCAGTTTTGGGTTGTTCTTCTCGATCACGTGTAACGAGGATGTCGCATTCATCCGGGAAGAAGACATTGCACCCGAAACGCAGGGTACTTTTCTGGGCGCCTATCGCGTGCGCCAACAACAGGCCGCCTGCAAGCTCTGGCCGAAAGTCTCGCTCCCGAAGGGCTATCGCGAACCTCTGCGATCGTCGGTGCCGACTGTGTTCGCCTCTGGCGATACCGACGGAGGCACGCCCCTTTGGTTCATGGACCAAGCCGCCCAGGGTTTCTCCCATCGGCTCGAAGTCGGACTCAGTGGGCAGGGGCACACCGAGTGGAATGACTGCATCGCGCAGATCTATCAGCACCTCGTCGTTTCCGGCTCTGTGGATGGGAGGAATTCATCGACCTGCCCGCCGGTGCCGCGGCCGCCATTCAAGACGCACTAAGTCGAATCGACTAAGCAAATGGCCGAAACGGCTTGAGCCTGCGCTTGCCCGCCGATATTGCATAAGATGGGGGAGGCTATGGGCCGCGGACTTACACGCCGTAAGGGTTTAGTCCTCTTGCGGTGATCTGACTACTCAAGAGAGGAAGTCTGCAAGTTGCGGAAGACGTAGTGAACGAGAACGCCCTAACCGTAAGCTATCCGGTCGGATGTCCGGTGGCGCCATCACAAGTAGGTAATGGGATGTCGGCACGGCAGCCGCAATTCCAAGCAAACCGCCAGCAATCCCCGGAAATCCTGTAAGCACCAAGAGCTAAAATTCCGTGCAAGGTTGCCTCGGAGCGCTCCCTATTCCATCTCCAGCAACGCTGCCATCGTCTCCACACCGTCCCACAAGTTCTGCAGACGAAGGTTCTCATTGGCGGCATGTTGGTTGTCGTCGTAGTTAGCGATAGGCACGGTAATGGTGCGTGTTTGCGCGGCACGCTCCATTGCCCCCAGCGGAACACTTCCACCCATGGTGGGCAAAAGCACCACAGGGGCGCGCACGCTCTCCACCGCTCGAATGACTTCCTTTGCGATGGGCAGGTCCATGGGAGTGCGCACGGCGTTGTAGCTTGCGGGATCGCGTACGACGAGCGCAACCTTGGCATGCGCCAGCAGGATCTCCCGCGTGGGCTCGAGGTCCACGATGAAATATCCCCGCGACCGGATATAGTCCGTTACGCGTTCCTGTTGTTCCCGCCAATCGATCCCGACCACCAGGCGCAGGTCCAAATCGGCGG
>CAZILJ010000813.1:0-5745 GCA_964539915.1 uncultured Acidobacteriaceae bacterium
GATTCCTCGGTTGGCACCAGCATCTGCGAGGCGATTGTGGGCTCGGCGCAGTACCAGGAACTCGAACCCTCCACCGTCCGCCGGACTTATCCCGAACCGGACGATCCCGCGGACGATCCTCCGGAAAATAATAATGATCCAGAATAAGACAGAGGGCCGCGCATGAAGCGCCTTGCATCTATTTTCGTGGTCACAGGCGTCGCCCTGCTTTTCTCCGCGGGACCGGCGGCCGCGCGCCCGCAGGCGCAGTCTACGGCAACGCCGGCACGACACAAACTCCTGCTGCGCGCCACGGTAAAGCCGGGAGAGATTCTCCGGTACGAACTCGAAGCAGCCGGTTCGTTTCTGCCGGTCGAGGATGCCAGCGGAGCGATTCTCAGTCCTCCGAGAGGGCCTTGCGACTATGCCATGACGGCGATCCTTACATTGCGTCCGCAAGTGCCGGACAAAGACGGCAATATTGCTGTCGAAGCCACCTACAGCAAGGCACGCGTGACCAGCGTGCGCTGCGCGCTCTTCTCGTCGCCCGATTTCGAGAAGCGACTGGCCGCGCTGGAGTCTTCAGCTGTCATGTTCCGCGTGGGGCCGCACGGCGAGACGGCGTTGAACCATCTCAGCGACGGCTACTTCAAGTATTGGGACGGTGGCGATCTGCTGCGGAAGGTAACCGAGGACCTGTTGCAGACCGAGTTCTCGCCGCAGCCCGTGGCCGAGGGGGATAGCTGGAAACCGCGGGGACAGTTCGCCTATTCCCGCGACCGCGCTTTGAAGGATCTCGAACTGAGCGGGGCGGACCTGCGTTTTAGAAATCTCGTCCAAGTCGACGGCAGGGCTTGCGCCTGGGTGACGTCGCAATACATCTTTTCGCCAATCGACCTTCCGGCGGTGGGCACCGCCAGCGGAGGCGGGGGGGTGCCAGCCGTGGGCAATAACGCGGTGGCCGCGGTGCTGCACATTTCCCTGCTGCTCGACTCTGAGACGCACCATGTCGCCTGGCTCGACCGCTCGCAAACCATCGACAACAAATTGACCCTGGCTTCGCCCTTCGACGATGGCGACGGCTCGGACGATCCCAGCGTAGGGGAAGACTCCGGCGGCGGGCAGAATCCCACTCCCGATTTGTCGAACCGGCGATCCGTCAATCCCGGACGGTATCCGTTCATGACTTTCCACTTTCAGGAAGAGGCTCGGGCGCGGCTGCTGCCCGATCAGCGATCCGTCGAGTGGTTGGCAGCCTTGAAACGCTTCGAGGCGACACCGGAGCCCGGGTCGGGAACCACGCCGGTTCCGGCGACGAAGACTCTTCTCCTGAATCCGATGATTCAGGCAGCAAAACCGGCAGTCGTGAAGAGAACTTCACGCGTGGTCGTGGACTCCGACTCGCTGGTCCCTACCTCCGCCGGATTCACACGCTACGAGAAGGGCTTGTGCCGGGATGCATGGTTCTGCGCGACCGTGTCAGTGGCCATGCCCGGAGACGTACGGATCTCCGAAGACACGCCGCTGCGTGCTGTGTATTTCGCACAGACAAGGGACTTACTACTCAGCGTGGCCGTGGGGCCGGCGCTGGACTTCCGCGGAACCGGCTTGACGGAAGATGAACAGCTGAAGCGTGAGGCGAACTATTATCTGGAAAACTTTGTCTGGATGGCTGCTAAACCTGGCATTGGAACGACCTTCAGCAGCGCTACGCTAGACGGATATCCCGGGCTCATCACCGGTTTCAGCGCCACCGAACGCGATCTTGCCGACATGCATGGCGTGCTTGGACTCATGCTTACACCCTGGGGCAAAGTCGTGCCGGTAAGCTGCAGTTCGGATCACGGTCCTTCTGCGGAAATGCAGTCCTTGTGCGAAAAAATAATCACTTCGGTGAGTTTGCGGCGGTGACGAGCTTTTAGCGACCAGCTAGACTTTGAATGTCTAGTGGGCGCCTTGCGTCCTCGATAGCATCCCATATTCAATGAAAACAGGGCGGCCGGTGAGGCCGCCCTGACTAGTCCCGGCTAAGTTTAGTGATGTGAGCCACCGGAGGCGTGCCCGGAGGACGCGCTGCTGTGGGCGGGCGCGGATGCCATCGAACTCCCTTGTGCGCTGTAGCCCGATGCCGACATCGAACGCGACGAACTTGTAGCGAATGCCGGGGCGGAATGTACCTCGGCAGATCCGGTCTTGGCGACCTGGTGATTCAGGTGATTGAGGCCCTCAAGCGAACCCCGCGGAATGCCCATACCCGCGGATCCAGCTCGCAGTACCATGTGCGAGGTTGGGAAAGCCGAGATGGCTGCGCCTCTGCCCACGACCACCGTCTTGACGGCCCCGCCCCCGGGCGCGACCAGAGGGTGGAAATCGACTGGCAGCGTACCCCCGTAACGCGGCACGGTAAGCCAACTGTTAAACCCTCCGGGTTGCCACATCCAACCCCTCCCTGGGATCGCCGTCCAGTTGCCGTAACGATAAGGCATCCATCCCCATGGATAGGCCGATGCAAACATATAACCGTAGCCGGGATAAAAGGACCACGCGCCATCCATAAACGGATTCCAACCGACGCCCGTAAAGTAAGGCTGCCACATCATCCCGTAACCCGGAACACTGGAATATGAGCCGTAGTAATTCAAGTCGCTCACACCGTACCCGTACGGAGACGAATTATTTTTCGAGTATTGCTGGTGATACTCGCTGGCCTCTTTGTCCCAGGAATCGAGGGGCGCCTCTTCAACGTTGTTCGCGAGCGTGTACTTGTCGTTATCAGCTTCGTCAAAGTTTGCGGTTTTCTTCTTTTCCACCACGACTTTGCCCGCAGGCCCCTCCACATCGACGTTGCCTTTGAACACCGCCATGCGGGTGCCTTCGCTTGAGGCTTGTACCCGGAAGTGGGCTGCGTGGTCGAGTGCCAGCTTTTCGCGGGAGAAGTTCAGGCTGAATGCGTCTCCGCTCTTGCCAAGCCAATTGACGTACGCCATGCCCGCGACCAGATTGATGACAGAGATGCGCTTGCCAGAGTCGCTGAGGCCGAGGCTGCTGAACTCTACCGTGGTGTTGGGAGTCAGGCGGAGGGTACTGCCGTCCTCAAACTCAACTTCCGCGCGGCCGCGGTCGTGCGTTTTCACCTGTGCCCCTTGCGTGATCGGAAGGTTGAGAAAAGCATTCTCGAACCCCAGGCCGGTGTTTTTGTCGATTTGAACCGAACCCTGCACGTCGCTCAAGCGAACGATACGTGCCTGCGAATCGGCCAATGCAGGTACAGAGACGAGAAGGCAGAGACTAACCGCCAGAACAGCCACATTCAGCTTGGAACGAGAGAGCGTTGACATAGCAACCCCCATGCGACTGTTGCCTATTAGAACACCAATCCAAGAACAACATTGTAAAATCTTCGTGACGCTGAAAGCCCAGAGGATCGCAGCTTTAGCGCCCTCCCGCCGCTGCTGGGCCCATTTCCATGATGCGTTGCGCTCGTGCCCTTACGACGTTCATCACCGAGCTATCGTCGTAGATCTCCTGTAGAAGCGGCTTTACGGCTTGCAGTTCTACGAGGTCGCCGCGCCGGGCTTCATCTTCCATGCGCTTCAACTCGTCGTCGAGGGCAAGCTTCTGGTAGCGGTGGTTGTGGGCTAAACGACGTCCGAACTCGAGCGTAGCCGCGACGCCCTGAAACAGGGTAGTCAACTGTTGCACCGCCGGCTGTGATGAAAAATTGTACGCCGCCTCGGATTCGCGCTTGCCGTCTTTATACGCTAGTTTCTTGGCCCCTGTATTTGCGATCTTGCGATTACCGGAATCGATCTTGCCGGAGAAATAACGGGCTTGCGCGGTGAGATCGAAAATCCGGGCGCGCGTGGCCTCCGAGAAAGTGAATTCGGTCTGGTAGGTTTCGCGGTCCTCCGACTCATCTGAAATCTTGGCCGAGCATTCGTAACGGGCTCGTCCATCGGACTCGACGGAAATGGAATAGTGTTCGGGATCGGAGCCAGGAAAGTCCAGCGTGAAGCTAACCGTCGCCGCTTCAGCGGCCGAGGTTGGCAGGCTCCAAAGCAGAGCGAGAATTCCAATGGCAAGAGTCAGGAACGAGCGGTCGAAACCCCGTCGTCCCATGGTCTGCGATCTTGCCTTGCCAGTTACGATCATTCGTCCGAGCTTATTCCCGCGGTGAAGTCGCGCACAAACTGCAACCCCCAATTATGCCAAAAACGGATGTGGATCGGACTTCATCGGGTTGCGAGGCGTTGCCGGCTGAGCGTTCCCGCCGTATGCAGATGGCAGATGGCAATGGCCAGCGCGTCGGAAGCGTCCATCGGTTCCGGCCGCACCGAGAGTTCCAAAAGCCGCATCACCATGTGCTGCACCTGCTGTTTTTCGGCGCGCCCGTAACCGACGACCGCTGATTTGATGGTGAGAGGCGAGTATTCCGCGACTTCCAATCCTGCGGCAGCGGCGGCCAGCATCGCGACTCCCCGGACTTGCCCAAGCTTCAGCGCGGACTTCACGTTGAGCGCATAGAAGACCTCTTCAATCGCAACCTCATCCGGTTGGTGCGCGACAATGATTTCTCCGAGCTGAGTGAAAATCCGGCACAGGCGTCGCGGCAGCGCTTCGCGCGGGGAAAGCTTGATCGCGCCGCAACTCAGGCAGCACAGCTTTCCGGTTTCATACATCTCAACCACGCCGTAGCCGGTATACTCTCCGCCACAATCGATGCCCAGGATTCGCATGTGAGTGCAGTGTATCGCGGAAGCGGTCGAGATCCTAGGAGAACGACATCAGCAGCACCGAGGTTTCGGTGCCTGACCTGATTCCCGTTCGCGACAGAACTCGGCATAGGAGGCCGTCGAGCACGCCAGCTGATTGCGGTCAAGAAAGCGTTCGTACGCGGCTTCGTCGAAAATTTCGCGCAGGGTGGCCAGCGCAATTCGGGCTGCATTGAACAAGTGACTCATGCTCTGTCCTCTGCCAGGCGCGTCATCACGAACGGGGCCTCCTTCACCCGAGCCTCTTCCCTGCCGTTCAGCACGCCAATCCACTGCCGGACGGACTCGATCAGGACCAGCGTGACCATCACGACGAGAATGGCGGTTACGGCAGCGTCCAGTCGGTTGTTGAAAATCAGCCGCGCCGTGGCATGGTCCGCCGGCCCACCGGCCAGAACTCGAGCCTGTGCCAGAAAGCCGACGCGAGGGTTGGGATCGAAAATCTTATGCCACGATGCCGTGTACGTGACCGCGACCAGCCACGCCAAGGGCACGAGAGTGACAGCGGCATAACGCGTTCTGTGCATCTTCACGATGATGGTCGTGGCCACGCACAGGGCCACCGTGGCCAGCAACTGATTGGCGATCCCGAACAGCGGCCACAGCGAATTGATGCCGCCCAGCGGATCTTTCACGCCTTGCCAGAGGAAAAATCCCCAAGCGCCGACAATGAGTGCGCTGGTGGCAAGAATCGATGGGTACCAACTCGTGCGACCCAAAGGTTTGTAAATATGGCCGAGCGCGTCCTGAACCATGAAGCGGGCAACTCGTGTTCCGGCGTCGAGAATGGTGAGAATGAACAAGGCCTCGAACATGACGGCGAAGTGATACCAAAGCGCCATCACGGCTGCGCCGCCTAGACTCTGCGAAAAGATGTGTGCCATGCCGACTGCAAACGCGGGCGCACCGCCGGTGCGATTAAACAGCGTCTGCTCGCCGACCGCCTGGGCGAGAGACTGCATGTCGGAAGCAGTTACGGGAAACCCCCATGAGG
>CAZILJ010000814.1:0-6177 GCA_964539915.1 uncultured Acidobacteriaceae bacterium
GAATGAATCCCGCCAGAGTTTCAAAACCCGCGTCCCGCGGGAGAGTCAGGCCATATTCGGCTTCGAGGTCGCGAATGTTGACCGATCCTTCGAGCACCAGAACGGATTCGGTTTCCAGAGCGGGATCGCTGGGGGCGACATCGAATTCGTCCTCAATGTTGCCCACCAGTTGCTCCAGGATGTCCTCGACGGTGATCACGCCTGCGGTCGAACCAAATTCGTCGACCACGACCGCCAGATGGCGGCGCCGCTCCTTGAACTCGGAGAGCAATTCCGCCAGCACCTTGGTTTCGGGAACCACCAGCACGTCGTGCATGATCTGGCCGATTTGCATGCGCGAGATGCGGATCGCGGTCGATTGCCCGAGATTGCTGAGACGCAAACGCATCCAGCGCATGAGGTCCTTGTAGTAAAGCACTCCCACAAGGTGCTCGGGCCCGCGCTGCGGGTCATAGACCGGAATGCGGGAGTGCTGACCCTCGACCACGCGAGCCAAGGCCTCTTCGAGCATGAGGTCAGAGGGTAAAGAAAAGATGTCGGGGCGGGCAACCATGACCTCGCGCACGGTGATGCTGTCGAGTTCGATGGCGCTGTGAATCATTTCTTCCTGAAACTCGGGAATCTGGCCGAACTGGCGGCTGGCGGTCACGATGAGTTTAAGTTCGTCGGGAGAATGAACCGCACCTCCGCGGCGGGTAACCTGGGCTCCAAAGAGGCGCAACACCAATCCGCCCGAGCGACGCATGAAGAACAAGAGAGGACCCGTGATGGTAAGAAAAGCTTCCATGGGCGCGGCCACCGCGAGGGCGACTTGCTCGGCTCGCTGCAGGGCCAGCGTTTTCGGAACCAGTTCGCCAAGGATCACGTGCATGTAGGTGATCAGACTGAAGGCGATGGCTATGGCGATCGTGTGGGCATAGACAGCGGCGTGCGGCACCTTGTGGACGAACTCCATGCTTTCGACCAGGCGGGCAACCATGGGCTCGCCGATCCAGCCGAGAGTGAGGCTGACCATCGTGATTCCCAGCTGAACACCGTTGACGACTTCGTCGAGATGCTGGTGAAGGCGCTGCACGATGCGCGCACCAATGCGTCCCGCAGAAATGAGCTGCTGGATGCGGGTATCCCGTACGCTCACTAATGCGAATTCAGCTGCTGCGAAGAAGGCGTTGGCCGCTACCAGGAGAAGGATCAGAAAGACCCGGAGCAGCACAAAGGCGATCATTGATCGGTAATTCTAACATTTGAAAGGCAGTTGTCAGTTGGCCGGTATTCACCGCCCGGGCGTCGCCCTTCTGGATTTGCACCGGCACGGCGAAACAGGCACACTCTGGACAGTCGCGAGGACGGCGCTGCTACCTGGGTGCGCAAAGCGCCAAATTCGATTTCACGATGCGCTATCCTTTTGTAAGGTCGCCGGTCTAACTGGAAGGCGGCAGATGGTTTAGCTCGGCGCCGGCGCCTTTCGGCTGCACATCAGAAACCATAATGGTGAATTCAGGAACAAAAGCAACTCAAGCCGCGTACAAGAGAGTGAGGGCAGCAGATGGCCCCCAATCTCCACTTGGCGGTATCTTCAGGAGGCGTTGTGAACGGAAACGGAAATATTAAGAAGAAGCGTCGCAGACTGATTATTTGGGGCAGCATTGGGCTGGCCATCGTGCTGCTGATCGCGGTGGGAGTGTTCGCGGCGACGCGTGGCGGAACCAAGATTGATCCGTCGAAACTGGCCAAGGTAGAAAAGGGCGACTTGGCGAAGAGCGTGGTGGCGACCGGCAAGGTCACGCCAATCACCAAGGTCGAAGTGAAGTCCAAGGCCAGCGGCATTGTGAAAAAGCTCCTGGTGGATTACGGCGATCGCGTGAAAAAAGGACAACTCCTGGCCCAGCTCGACAAGATCGAGATCGAGGCGCAAGTGGACCAATCGCGCGCGGCTCTGGAGGCCGCGGAAGCCGGTCTGAAGAGCTCGCAAGCCGACTTCGAACGCGCCAAGGTTGATGCGGAAGGCCCCGACGTCCCGCTGTTGAAGCGGGCCTATGATCGTGCTGTCGGCATGGCGAAGGACGGGGTGGTTTCCGCATCGGCGCTGGATGACGCGGAAAAAAATTATGCGATGGCATTGAACAAGCAGAATGTGTCGAAGGCGCAAGTCACGGTCCTGAAGGCAAAAATCGCACAGGCCCAAGGGCAGATGGCGCAAGATCAGGCCAACTTAAAGCAGCTCGAAGAGCAGCTGAGCTACACCGACATCATTTCGCCAATCGATGGCATCGTGCTTTCGCGCGACGTGGAGATGGGTGACGCGGTGAGTTCCATCCTGGTGCTGGGTTCATCGGCCACGCTGGTCATGACGCTCGGCGATACCAGCGAAGTGTATGTGAAGGGCAAGGTCGACGAAAGCGATATCGGCAAGGTGTATCTGGGACAGCGAGCGCGCATCAAGGTGGAGTCGTTCAAGGATAAGACGTTCGACGGCAAAGTGACAAAGATTTCTCCGATGGGCGTGGAGAAAGATAACGTCACGACCTTTGAAGTGCGCGTGTCGATTCAGAATCCAGGCGGCGAACTCAAGGCGGAGATGACCGCGAACGCGGAAATCATCCTGGAAGAACACAAGAACGTGCTGCAGATTCCGGAAGGCGCAATCCTTTACGACAAGGACAAAAAGGCCTCGGTGGAAGTACCCAACCCGAAGGGCAAAGAAGGCAAGGACAAAGTTGCCGTCAACATCGGGATCTCCAACGGTGCGAAGACCGAAGTGCTGAGCGGGCTGAAGGAAGGCGATCAGGTCGTACTGCAATAACACTGGCGGTGTTGGGTCTTAGGCGTCGGGTATTGGGTGTTGAGCCTAAGACCTACCCCTAAGACCCAAAACTTTTTTTGGTGGCTGCCATGACTCTGTCCGAAATCCTGCGCCAGGCATTCGCCTCATTCCAGGCCCACAAAATGCGAACGTTCCTCACCATGTTTGGAATCGTTTGGGGGATCGCTTCGGTGATCATCCTGGTCGGATTGGGGCGTGGCTTCAGCGTAGACCAGAAAAAACATATGGAAAGCCTGGGCAAGGATCTGGTCATCATGTGGGGCGGGCGGACCAGTTCCCAGGTGGGCGGCCGTGCAGCCGGAAGGGAGATTCACCTTAGCGTTGAAGATGCGGACTTGATTCGCGAGGAGTGCTACCTGGTCAAGAACGTCAGCCCTGAATTGCGCCGAACCATTCCACAAGTGAGCCAATACAATCTGGCCAACCGCGGCGTGGTTGGAATGTGGCCTTCGTATCAGGATTTCCGATCCCTTCAGATTTCAGAGGGACGGTTGATTACCGACGACGATGAGCGCGAGGGCCGACGCGTGCTGCTGCTGGGGTCGAAAGCCTACCGGCAGCTTTTTCCCGGGCAACCTGCCATTGGCGCCAGCGTTCTGGTCGAGAGCGTTCCTTATCTCGTGGTAGGAGTTCTGCAGGAGAAGAAACAGAACTCGAATTACAGCGGTCCGGACAATGATTATCTGTTCGCGCCTTACTCTGCAATCTCGCGCGATTTTCCGCCGCCGACCAAGGCCGGAGCTGGCATTCTGCGTGGATACCTGGATGATATCGTCTTCGAAGTGGGCGATTCCGAACAGCACGAAGCAGCGGTGCTGCAGGTACGCCGGACGCTAGCGCGCGTGCACCACTTTGACGCCATCGACAAAGACGCGCTTTTCATCTGGGACACGATGGACGGCGCCAAGATGCTGGACAAGATCTTCGGCGTGGTGACCATATTCTTCGGCTGCGTAGCCATTGTGACGCTGTGCCTGGGCGGCATCGGTGTAATGAACATCATGCTGGTATCGGTCACCGAACGCACCCGCGAGATTGGGACGCGCAAGGCTATGGGCGCGACCAAGCGTGACATTCTCCGCCAGTTTTTCGCCGAATCCGCCATGTTAACCGTGGTGAGCGGCATTCTGGGACTCATCTTCGGGATGGGGACGTGTACTGCGATGGAAGCCCTTCCCCTGCCCGACTTTGTTCCGCACCCCATCGTTTCTTGGATCTCGATCGTGGCTTCGATTTTGACGCTTTCGTTAATCACCGTGACCGCGGGCATGTACCCCGCCCAGCGCGCCGCGGATATGACACCTGTGGAGTCACTACGCTATGAATAAGAAAAGAATGTATCCCGCACCTTCTCTGTCCAGCCGATCTCGGTTTGCGATGACGATCGCGCTGGTCGTTATCTTCACCTCTGTTGTTTTCTCCACCACGACGGTTTTTGCATCGACGCCTCAGGGCAGGTTCGAGCAAACGCTGCAGGTAAATGGCCCCGTCGATCTTGAGGTTCTCACTCACTCGGGCGACGTCACTGTTCGTGCCGGTTCGTCGGGTTCAGTCTTGATCCGAGGAAAGATCTACATTGGCAACCACTGGCTGACGGGCAATCGCCAGGGCGACGTTCACGAGATCGAACAGCATCCTCCCATCCGGCAGGAGGGGAACAAGATTCAAATCGACTACATCAACATGAACAACATCTCGGTGGATTACGAGATCAGCGTGCCTGTGGATACCGTCGTGCGCACGCGCAGTGGCTCGGGAGATCAGATCATCGAAGGGACGCACGGCAACGTTGATACACAGACCGGATCGGGGGACGTTAAAATCTCGAACCTCACCGGCGAGATTCACCTGCAGACGGGATCGGGCAACATACGGGCGCATCAGATTTCTGGCGCGGTGAAAGGCGGCACGGGAAGCGGCGACGTCGAAGTCGAGGAAGCATCGTCGGGCGACATCGACTTGCACACCGGCTCGGGAAACATCACCGCGCGCGGTGTACAGGGCGGCTTCCGCGGGGAGACCGGCAGCGGCGATGTTACAGCGGAAGGCACGCAGAGCGGGTCGTGGGAAATTCACACGGGCTCGGGCAACGTGCACGTGCGGCTACCGGCAGACTCTGCCTTTGATGCGGACATTTCTACGAGTTCGGGAACTATTGAGGTGAACTCACCGATCGAGATGACGGTGCAAGGGCGCGTGAACGAAACCCACCGGCAGATTCGAGGCAAGGTTCGCGGTGGGGGACCGTTGCTGCGGGTACGCACCGGATCAGGCGACATCCACATTTCGTAGATGTAATTTCGTGGGCCACGGATGAACACGAAATACAACCCGAGCTGTTCTCGAGTATTTCAACAAGCGCGTTGGATGTTTTCCTCTTAAATCCGTGTGTCTGTTTTTGCTTCGTGGCCAAGGACCTTTCGCAAGCAGCAAATATGTACCTGAAAGAGCTCATTTCACAAGGCTGGCAGTCGCTGATGCGCGACCGCATGCGCTCGACCCTGACCATGCTGGGCATCGTGTGGGGCCTGGCGTCGGTGGTGCTGTTGCTGGCTTACGGTCAGGGCTTGGGCGGATGCGTGTTACACGCCTTTCTGAACATGGGCAACAACGTGATCGTGATCTGGCCGGGACAGACCAGCATGCAGGCCGGCGGTCAAAGGTCGGGCAAAAAGGTCACCTACGAACTCGAGGATGTGGAGGCGATCCGAGACGAAGTACCCATCGTGCGAGCTGTGAGTGGAGAAATCGACCGTGATTTCGGCTTCAAGATCGGCACCCGCGTGGTATCGCTTCAGGTGCGCGGCGTCGATATGCCCTACGGGCAGATGCGCAAGCTGGAACTGGCCGACGGACGCTATTTCAATGAGGGCGACTTCGCCGATCACCGCCGCGTGGTGATTCTAGGCTACAGCGCGGCGAAAAAGATCTTCCAGGGCGCTCCCGGAGTCGGGCAGCACGTGGAAATTGGCGGTCTGGATTTTGAAGTGGTGGGAACCATGCGCAACAAGATCCAGGACTCGATGTATCAGGGACCGGACAACGAGAACGGATTCATTCCCTTCGCACTGATGCGCGATTTGAAGAACATTCGCGATCCAGACGAGATCATCATTCAACCGACCGCCCCCGAACTGAACAAGAAGGCGTTGATGGCCGTGCGCGAGGTGATTGCGCGGCGGCACCATTTCGATCCGAAAGACGACAAGGCTACGCCGGAGTGGGACACCATTGAAGACCGTGCGATGATCAATGCCTTCTCGCTTGGACTGCAGGCCGTGCTGGGACTGATCGGAGTCTGCACGCTGGCGGTGGGCGGCATTGGCGTGATGAACATCATGCTGGTCTCGGTG
>CAZILJ010000815.1:0-4076 GCA_964539915.1 uncultured Acidobacteriaceae bacterium
GAGGAGGTGGAACAGCAAGTAACGATCCCGATCGAGATTCAAATGTCCGGAATGCCGCACATGAGCTTTTTGCGCTCCGAGTCGATTTTTGGACTGTCGTTCGTGATCATGATTTTCGATGACAGCTCGGTTAACGACTGGAATCGCCAGAAAGTCCTGGAGAGGTTAACCCAGGTTAACCTTCCGCCGGGTCAAAACCTGCAACCGCAAATCGGCACCGACTGGAGCACCACCGGCCAAATCTATTGGTACACGCTGCGCAGCACGAATCCCCGCTACGACCTGATGGAACTCAGGTCGATCGAAGACTGGGTTCTGCTCAAGCAGTTCAAATCCGTTCCGAATGTTGTGGACGTTTCTGACTTCGGAGGTACGGTGCGTGAGTACCAGGTGCGCGTCGATCCCAACAAACTCGTCTCCTACGGATTGAGTATTGGCCAAGTGGAGCAGCAGCTTGCCAATAACAACATCAATGCTGGCGGCAGCTTTGTCGAAGTTGGGATGCAGCAGATGAACGTACGGGCACTGGGGTTATTCAACGATGTGCGCGACATTGCGGACACCGTGTTAAAAACCCAAACCGGGACCGCTCTTCGGGTGAAGGACATCGCGGAAGTCACCCAAGGTCCAAAAATCCGGTTGGGCCACATGGCGAGAGCCAATCACATGGAGGACGGGCGCATCATCGACGAGCCCGACGTGATTCAGGGCGCCGTGCTGATGCGCAAAGGCGCCGAGGAGCAACCCACGCTCGATGCCATTCACAAAAAAGTGGACGAACTGAACAACGGCCTCTTGCCTCCCGGCGTGAAGGTCGTCGCCATGCTCGATCGCAGCGACCTGCTTCATTTCACCCTGCACACCGTGATGCATAACCTGGCCGAAGGCATGATTCTGGTCAGCGTTATTCTCTTTCTGTTTCTTCTGAATGTGCGCGCCGCGCTCATCGTTGCACTGACGATTCCGTTCTCACTGCTCTTTGCGTCGATCTGGCTCGACTTGAGCCACATTCCCGCGAACCTTCTTTCTCTGGGCGCGCTCGATTTCGGCATGGTGGTTGACGGCGCGGTGGTCATGGTGGAAAACATTGTTCGGCACATGAGCCGCCTAAACAACGGCTCGGGATCGGCGATCAAGAAAACCCCTGCGGAAGCAATTCGCGAAGCCGCCCATGAAGTGCAACGGCCGGTCTTTTACGCGATCGCGATCATCATCACGGCCTATATGCCGATCTTCACGCTGCAACGCGTCGAGGGTCGGCTCTTCCGGCCCATGGCCTGGACAGTTGCGCTCGCTCTGCTTGGTGCCATGACGTTCTCCGTTCTCATTGCACCCGTGCTTGCCGCCGCATTTTTTCGCAAAGGCGTCAAAGAACGCCGCAACCAGGTGATGGACTATCTGACCAACACCTACCGGGAGCGGCTGCGTTGGGCTGTACAGCATCGCCGGGTCGTGGCAGGTCTTGGCATCGCAGCACTGGCCGGAACTTTATTTCTGGGTTTTGGCGGCGTCATCGGCGCAGAGTTCCTGCCCCACTTGGATGAGGGTGCAATCTGGGCGCGCGGCACGCTGGCAAATAGTACAAGTCTGTCAGAAGGCGAAAAGTTCACCAACAACGAGCGCTACGTTTTCGCCTCCTTTCCGGAAGTGAAAACCGTAGTATCGGAGGTTGGCCGCCCCGACGATGGAACCGATACCGGGGGATTCAGCAACACCGAGTACTTCGTCGACCTGAAGCCCAAAGACCAGTGGAGATCAGTCTTCCATCGCAACAAAGAAGAACTCGTCGCTGCAATGAATCGCGCAGCGGAAAAGTATCCCGGGGCGATCTGGAACTTTTCCCAGCCGATCGAAGACAACGTCGGCGAAACCATGACCGGCACCAAGGGTTCATTGGCACTCAAGATTTTCGGGGAGGATCTGAAGACCCTTGAGCAGAAGGGCGAAGGGGTCACCGCCGTGATGTCGGAAATCCCCGGCATGCATGACGTAAAACTCTTGCGGGATTTCGGCCAGCCTAACCTCGACCTAACGATTGACCGCCGGCAGGCAGCTCGTTTTGGAATCAACGTGGCTGACATTCAAGACGCCATCCAGACAGCCGTCGGCGGCAATGCGGTGAGTCAAGTGCTGATCGGCGAGCAACGGTACGACGTGGTGGTGCGCTACCAGGCTCCATTTCGCAACACTCAGCAGGCCATCGAAAGAGTTCGTCTGCTCTCTCCCACGGGCGAGCGGGTGTCTCTGGCGCAACTAACCAGCGTCGAGGTAAAGGACGGCGCCTACGATATCTATCGCGAAGGCAATACTCGGTACGTAGCAGTCACGTTCAATGTACGAGGCCGCGACTTGGGTACAACCGTCGAAGAGGCCATCAAACGAATCAATGAAAAGGTGAAGTTGCCGCCGGGTTATAGCCTCGGCTGGTCTGGCGAATACGAAAGCGAAAAGCGGGCGGAGGCGCGGCTGGCCCTCATTGTCCCGCTGACCATCCTCGTCATATTCATCATTCTCTACACTATGTTCCGCTCCTATAAGTGGGCCCTGCTGATTCTGTTGAACGTCGCCCTGGCTCGCGTCGGCGGCTTTCTTGCCTTGCTGTTGACTGGAACATATTTGAGCGTCTCCTCGGGCGTGGGAATGTTGGCCCTGTTCGGCGTATCGGTGCAAACCGGCGTCATCATGCTCGAATACATCAATCAACTTCGTGCCCGTGGACACACCATCGTGGACGCTGCAGTGGAGGGCGCAGTCCTAAGGCTTCGCCCAATCATGATGACTATGCTCGTGGCGACACTGGGGCTCTTACCCGCGGCTCTGTCACATGATATCGGATCAGACTCGCAGAGGCCCTTCGCGATCGTGATTGTGGGCGGACTGATTTCCGATCTGCTGCTGAGCATTGTCTTACTACCGACGTTTTATGTTTGGATCGCGAGAGAGGGCGATCAACTTCCGGAACTGGAGGCGTCTCTTGAATAGTCTTGGCCTGCTCCAGAAGCGGCGCGCAGTTGTGGTCATAGTCGCCACGCTGGCGGGCGCGCTGATCAGTCCGGCATGGTGCCAAAGCGGCGGGCCGACAAGGATCACGCTCGACGAAGCTGTCCAAATGGCGCTCCAGCACAACCACAATATTCTGGCAGCCCGAACCACGGTCCAGCAGAGCCAGGCCGAAGAAATTACCGCGAACCTGCGGCCCGATCCTACTTTGCTGGGGGACGCTGAATATTTGTCGCCCACCCATGCGAACACCGATTACCTTAACAGTTCATCGGAGTTCGACCTGGGCGTTAGCTACCTGTTTGAGCGGGGTAGAAAGCGTCAGCATCGGCTGCAAGCGGCCAAAGACGTTACCGCGCAAACGCGCTCGCTGGTGGCCGACAATGAACGCGGCCTCACCTTCAACGTGGCATCTCTGTTCGTCAACGTCCAACTCGCCGAATCAACGCTGGAACTTGCAGAACTGGATTTGAAGAGTTTTGGGAAAACAGTGGAAATCAGCGATCTGAGTTTCAAGGTCGGCGCGATCAGCGAAGACGACTACCTGAAAGTGAAACTGCAGCTGCTGCAGTTTGAGACCGACTATCAGCAGGCCCAACTGGCGAAAGTCCAAGCACTTTCCGACCTTCGCCAACTGCTTGGCTACGAATCCGTGTCGGCTGATTACGACGTGGCGGGACCGTTTGACTATCGGCCGGTGAAGGGCAACGTGGAAGACTTTCAATTAAAGGCCCTGCAGAACCGGCCGGACCTCCGCGCTGCTCGCGAAGGCGTGACTGCTGCGCAGAGCCAGTACGAGTTGCAAAAAGCGATTGGCAAGCGCGACGTTACTGGACAGATGAACTATACGCACGCCGGCGGCCTCAGCACCGCCTCGTTCTTTGGCAGCATCCAGCTTCCGATTTTCGACCGCAACCAGGGCGAAATCCTGCGTGCAAGCTATGCCATCAATCAGGCACAGGAGCAGGAGAAGTCGACCAGCGGCCAGGCTCTCACCGATGTGCGCGACGCCTACGAAGGCTTGCGTACCAACGACAGGGTGATCACGCTCTATCGCTCAGGCTATCTCGAGGTTG
>CAZILJ010000816.1:0-2619 GCA_964539915.1 uncultured Acidobacteriaceae bacterium
CAGTCCCCGCCGGTCCGCTGTAGAATCAGGCCTCCCAGCACCGGAGCGACGAAGCGGGCGAAATTACCCATCATGTTCATCGCGGCGGCTACCGTCGCGGTATCGGGACCGCGATTTCCACGCAGGCGTCCCAGGAAATCGGCATGGTCAGATTGCTGCAGAAACTGGCGAGACCCATCGACACCATCGCGGGCAGCACTGAGCGAATGCGGGTGAAGGTGAACAGCAAGATCGCCGATCCCAGGAAACCACAGAAAGCGATGGCCCGGCCCGGAACGCGAGTTGCCACCCGTCCGGTTGCGATAGAACCAAAACCGCCAAACAGCAGAGGCGGCGCCGCAAAGGCCGAGAGCAAGACTGCGACCATGGACCACTACAATTTCGGAATTGCCGCCTTCCACGCCGATGCCTCGTCCGCAACATCGGCGGTTCCTTCCCGCGCATTAATTCCCCTTGACTGTCCTCAGGAAAAGGTCTATTGTCTCGCCGTGCCTTGGAGACAATCGATTGTCTTAGTATAGCGCTGGAGGCTACCCCGGGCTCGAGCGCTCGGAGATTTGGGTGATTTCCATGCGAGAGTGCGGGCAACGTTCAGATTGCATCCGACGAACGACTTCCGCACTGACTCGCCTGAACCGGGGAGGAGGCTTTGTAGTCCATCATGGCTGGTGATGTGCTTCCGCTGCGGGGTGTGTATTCCCCCACCATCACTGCGTTTGAGAAAGACGAGAGCGTCAGCCTCAGCGGCACTCGCGCCTTCGTGAGGTTTCTGCTTTCGCAGGGCGTCGACGGCCTGGTCCCGTTGGGCAGTTCTGGAGAACCGCTTGCGTTGACGATGAACGAGCGCAAGGCGGTGCTGGATGCGGTGATCGCGGAAGCGGCGGGCAAGGTTCCGATCCTGGCCGGCATTGTGGAGTACAGCACCCGGGCAGCGCTTGAGTTTGGTCTGTATGCAAAATCGGTCGGGTGCAGGGGGCTCATGGTCATGCCGCCATACGGCTTCCGCCCGCCGAAGCGCGACGTTTTCGATCATTTGCGGAGAATGCGGGAAGTGGGTCTTCCCGTCATGCTCTATAACGTTCCGGGCACAAGCGGTATCGACGTTACGCCTGAGGAGGTGCAACTGCTGGCCGAAGAAGGTGTGGTGCAGTCGGTGAAGTGGTCCACGAGTGATGTCGGTAGAATCCGTGACACCAAGCTTCTTTGCGGCCGATCGTTCCCCGTATTTGTCGGAAACGATTTGATCGCTTTTGAGGGGCTGGCGGTGGGAGCCGACGGATGGATCAGCTGTTTGCCCATGATCGTGCCCAGACGCGCGGTACAGCTGCACCGGCTGTTGGCGGTCGAGCAAGACCTGAAAGCTGCGCGCGAACTTTTTTATCCGCTGGTGCCGCTCATCCGACTCGAGTTTCGAGCTTCCTCCTCGCCCGACAACGATCCACACTGGCTGGCCGTAACGCGGGAGTCTGCGTTGCTGCGCCAAATTCCCGTGGGACAAAGTCGAAGGCCGCTTTCCGCAATCTCTCGGCAACATGCCGAGCAATTGAAGGAATTGCTCGTGGCCTTGGGTGAGATTGAGGGTGCAGGGCCGGAGCGCGCGGCCGCGGGTTCGCACTCACAACAAGTTGGACGATGAAAGCCCGAGAACTATACCGCAAGAAAAATGAAACGCTTTCGCAAGCTTTTCGCACCGCAATTTGGGTTGCGCTGAGATTTCCCAAATGGATCTAAGCAACCGGACAATTCTCCTTACCGGCGCTGCCCAGGGCCTGGGATTGGGGATTGGTCGCCGACTGGCTCGAGCCGGCGCCCGCATGGTTTTGGTGGATTGTGATCCCGCGGTCAAGAACCACCTGCAGGATCCGGTTCTTGCTGGATTATAGAGATGCTTCGTTCGCGGTCAGAAGGGACGAAATAAGGCTACACCTTGACCAAATTGGAAAATGCGCCCGCAAGCATGGCAGGGCAACGGGAGAAGTTCTGCGCACATGGTCTGCAACACTTACCCAATTCGGTTCTCTCCCGGATTGCCCGTGATGCGCCAGCAAATGCAGCTACGCTGAAACCGAGACTTCAACCGCGTCCAAAGCACGGTGCCGGCTCGCACTTGACTTGCTATACTGGAAATGGCGTATCGGACGCCGCCGTGTTCGCGGGTAAGGCTGAGCCTACCGATCAGAACTGATGTTCACAATTTGAAGACGAATCTTCTTTCGCCTGTTACGCGAACGCCAGGCAACGCTCCAAAAGGAGATCGTCATGTTCGAAAGACCTGCCTACGCAGCGCCAACGCGCCGTCTGCCGCAGCACCCCAACCTAGAGCAACTGCGAAAACAAGCGAAAGACCTACTCGAACAGTATCGGTCCGGCGATTTCGCAGCGAGTGCAGAGGTGCAACGTTTCGAACGCAACCCTGATCCCTCCACTTTTGCACTAAATGATGCACAACGGATACTGGCGCGGGCTTACGGCTACGATAGCTGGCCCAAACTGAAAGCCTTTGTCGATGGGGCCAACATGGCGAGGTTCGCTGAATCGGTGAAAGCCGGGGATCTTAGCAAGGTTCAGAGCATGCTCGCCTTCCGCCCCGAGTTGGTCGGTATGGATATGGCCGGGAAC
>CAZILJ010000817.1:0-3674 GCA_964539915.1 uncultured Acidobacteriaceae bacterium
GAGTTCGGATGGGGCAGCGGATCCTGATGAGTCTACCGAGAGGCAGGTGGGTGGCTCCAGATGCGCAAGGTGAGAGGCAGGTAACCGGCTTAGGGCAGGGCCTTTGGTAATGGGGAGGCGCGGGTGGAAAACATCGAAGAGCTACTCGAGGACGCTGTCGTCGAGTTTTTTGCGGCCCCAGTCGGCGGCGGCTTGCACAAAAGCTAGAACGACAGGGTGCGGTTTTTTTTCTGTGGACGACAGCTGCGGCTGGAATAGGGTGGCGAGGTAAAAACGGTGCGACGGGGATTCGATGGCGCGAATTTCGCCCTCCGCGCCACGCGCTACAACGGGGAATCCGGCTTCCATGGCCGCCCATTCAAATTCAGGATTGATCTCGAAGTTACAGAAGAATTCTTCCGTGGCGGTTTCTTTGTCTTTTCCGTAAAAAGACTGCAGATAGGAACCGGGGCGCAGGCGTATCTCAGGGATCGCACCCGATAGCTTGGGAGCGTCGCCCGTGCGGTTGGGAACAGCGCAGGCCACCGGGTAGATGATGATGTTCTTAGAGCCTGAATTGTTCTCGGCGCTGTCGGCATCTTTGATGTCGAGAACGTTGCGGGCGAATTCGATGAAGGCGTATTGGAATCCGCCACAGGTGCCGAGGAATGGCCAATCTCGGCGGCGCGCGAACTCGATCCCTTTGAGCATGCCGTCGAAACTTTTGTAGGGGCTGCCCGGTGAGGCCCACAGGCCGTCAAAACCTTCGAGCGTTTTTTCGGCGGTGTCGGCAGTAAGCGAGGGGGTAGGCAGCCACTGGGATTCGACCGAAATATTAAGTTTGCGGGCGGCGTGTTGCAGGGAGTCTGTGGTTGCGTGGTGCGAGCGGAAGTCGGCATTGAAGTCGCCCAGAATTCCGATGCGGACGGCGTCGCTCACGGGTTGATTGTACTAGAGGGAAGCGGTGGGTTAGCGGGAGTGAGTGGGGGCAGGGTTAGAAGCATGGTGCGCGAGCGATGATTTCTATTCCAGCCTTCGCGGGCGAGGTTCGCCCGCGCCACACGGACTAGAACAGGTTCTTGATGTTCAGGAACAAGTAGAGACTAAGCAGCGCGAGGGCGGGTCCGCCCCAGATCATGAGAGTCGATTTCCAACCGAGAGAGCGGGCGACTGCCTGCTGGCTGCGCCAGGAGATCAAGAAGGTCTTGTTGTTTGTGCCCTTCATCAACACTATGGGAGGGTGGGGATCGAAAGCATCCGCTTGAGCTGGAGAATCGGCATTTCCGTTGGTGCCGTCGCCCTTAGTTGCGGGTGGATCGACGAGGACCTGAACTTCCGAAGCCGACGTGCCGGCTCCGGACACTCCAGTAGCCGGCATTCCTGCTGCCGACCAGGCCGCAGGATCCGAGATTCCCGCCTTCATCAGAGCAGCTGCAACCTTTTGTTGCTGAGTCATCTCCGAAGACGTTGTAGGGTCAGACGCTGGAGAGAGTCGAACTAACTGATGGGGATGAGCGTCGCTTCGTGCTGCGAGCGGTGGAGCCTGAAAGTTGATGGGAGACTCCTGGTCGCCGACGCCCAAGAAAACTGAGACGGACTGTCGGAATCGGGCAGAGATCATCGAATCACTCGTGTCATTGTCACGAATCGGCTGGGGGCTGACCTCCAGGCCCGGATTTTCAGCCAGGGTACCCAGAAGAAACAGCGCGTTCTTGGGCTTGATGCAGTACTCTTCCACCTTGATTTTGTTATTGGTGACGATGCCGTGGCGTGCCAGGAAACTACGCACGTTGCTGGGCGCGGGATCCTTGGTGGTGAAGAAGGAATCGCAGAACTCCTGTTCGAAATCGCGATGCAGATCGAGATCGGCTCCGCGCGGGTCGACCAGCATGCGGCCGGTATTGTCGTCGACGAAGAAGGGCACATGCACGCATTCGCCCGCGACCTTGACCCACTGCTTGTTCTTTCCACTCTGTTTCCACTCCCAGACCAGCGTGCGGTGGTAGTAGCAGGGACGCGCGGTAATGGGTGCGACCATGGTGTACGGACCGACGGCGAGGCCACTGACTTCAACCATACCCATTGAAGCGCTGCGAATTTTTGAGAACGGGGTGTCCAGCAGGAGGCGGCGACGCTGGAGCAACCGAAATCCGTAGACGAACAGTCCGATGCCGGCGCCGAAGCCGACGGCGCACCAAACCAGCAGGCCGGTCGGATCCGAGGAGCGCACCAATAGGGCAGCAAGAATCATGGATGGCACCGGCAGGAAGGCTGGTAAGTATTACCCCTGGCTTCAGGCTAGCGAACAGGAAAGGGCCGAGGCAGCAGAAAACCGCAAAATGCGCTTACTTTCGTAATACAGAGCGGGCTTAGTGAAATCTCGTTTTCCGAGCAACGGATGCGCTTTCGCGCGTGTTCTTGAATGATTTGGCATCCTCTGCGCGTCGGTGCCTGAGATCAGCGCTGAGCAGTTTGCAGACCTTGAGTCAGTGTCTCTAAGTCGTTTTCCCTCAGTGCAGTCGCCCCGCTCCAGCCGGCGGAGCGCTGGCGCTACCTCAGCTGCCGGTGCTGCTTCAACTGCGGCGGTATGAGTTACCAGACGTCGCAACGCTTGCCTTCGGGGCGGACCATGGGGGCATCTGCTTTGCAACTCCATGCGTTCTGGAATTCAGGCAGGTTCGAGAGCGGGCCGATCACGCGGTATTTGGCGATGGGATGGGGATCGCCCGCGACCATGAGGCGTTGGGCTTCGGGACGGATTTCGTCGCCGCGGAACTGGCCCCAGGCGATGAAGAACTGCTGCTCAGCCGTGAAGCCGTCGATATCGGCGGGGCGCGGTCCGCCTTGGAGTGATTTCTGGTAGGCGAGATAAGAAATCTTGGCTCCTCCCAGATCGCCGATACTTTCGCCCAACACAAGTTTGCCGTTGTGGTGAATGTCTTTCTCGATGTAGTAGTGATCGAACTGATCGGCGACGCAGGCCCCGCGTCCCTGAAAATCCTTCAGGTCAGCGTCGGTCCACCAGTTGCGCAAGCGACCGAGATAATCGAATTGCGCTCCCTGGTCGTCAAAGCCGTGGGAGATTTCGTGCCCGATGACGACCCCGATGGCGCCATAGTTCACCGCATCGACGGCCTTCATATCAAAGGCCGGCGGCTGCAGAATTCCGGCGGGGAAAACGATTTCATTCAGCAACGGGTTGTAGTATGCGTCGGAGGTGGGAGGCGTCATTCCCCAGCGGCCGCGGTCGACGGTTTTGCCGATGGTCCCGCGGTCGTCTTGTTCGACGAACTTTCTGCCGGCGATCATGTCGTCAAAGAAAGCATCGCGGCGAACCTCAACCTGGCTGTAGTCCTTCCACTTGTCGGGATATCCGATCTTGGGATTGAACGTGGCGATTTTTGCCATCGCTTTTTCCTTGGTGTCATCGCTCATCCAAGGCCGGCTCAGGATGTCGTCGCGCATGGCGGCCAGCAGATCGCGCACCATCTCCTGCATGCGTGCCTTGGCCTCGGGCGGGAAGTATTTCTCAACATATTTCTGGCCCAGAGCCTCGCCGTACAACTGGTCGGTCGACTCAACACAGCGTTTCCATCGCGGCTTCATTTCCGTGGTGCCGCTCAGGTATTTTCCGTTGAAAGCGAAGTCCTCCTCGACGAAGGGCGCAGAAAGAGAACTCGCGACCGAATTCAACA
>CAZILJ010000818.1:0-2909 GCA_964539915.1 uncultured Acidobacteriaceae bacterium
TTGTAGTTGATCCCGTGCTGCAGGCCAAGTGCCTTCACGCGCGCGAGTTTTTCGTCAGACGACGATGTCCCGTACATGTCGACCTCAAGCAACTGTCCAGTCTGCACAGCCGCCGTCCCTACTCCTCCAGCAACGGCGTGAATCAGCACGCGGTGCTTTTTCCCCGCTACGGCGGGTTGAGTCATGCCTGCCTGCCAATATGCCAGATAAGCCGTGAAGTAATTGACCGGAAAAGCGGCCGCCTGTTCGTCGGTCCAGCCATCCGGCACGGTCCACGCCAGGTTCGACGATGCGGCGACCTTCTCCGCGAACGCGCCCCACTGGGCGTATCCCATCACCCGGCGTCCACTGCTCTGTTCCACCCCGGAAAACTCGCGTCCCACAACCAGAGGCGGAGGCGGAGTTCCCGGATAGCCTCCCTTCGTGGTCATCAGGTCGGCGAAGTTCATGCCACCGGCGACCACCCGGACCAGGGTTTGGCCAGCTTTCGGTGTAGGTTCCGGATAGTCTTGAACTCGAAGCGCGTCCGGCCCGGACAAGTTGGTTAACACGAGGGCTTTCATGCAGAAAAAGTCTAGCAGGATGGCGGTCTTCCGGCCCGACGCTTCCCGTCGTCACAATGGCCTTTGACGAAGATGGCCCGCTCCCAGGTGGATCTCCAGCAAAAGCGCGATCCTTCCTCAAGCGGGCCATTTGTCGAACAACAAACGAACGGTTCCTCGCTCTACATCACGAGGATCAGAGCCAGTTGCGCCCCAGGATGCCGCGCGTCAAAAAGAAAATACTCGCCATCGACATCGTCGATGTAACAGTCATCGCTGTAAGCCCACTCCGGTGGCCACGGATCGACGAGCACAAATGTGTAGCCGCCGTACTCGAACCGCGGCCGACCCTCCACGACCTCCGGACGCTGCATCGGGAAATGATGGCTTCGTCCAAACTGCGCTCGGAACCGGTCTTCAGGAATGCGACCACCGCCATTACCGGCAGGACGGGCATGATTCTCTGGCTCACCCGCTGGTTGCCGATCCTGTTCGCGTCCGTTGACCTGCCGTCCGTTTTCTTGGCGTTCGGGTACTTGCTGAGGCCGCGTTTCCTGGCGCGGCTGTGCCTGCTCTTGCCGCTGTTCGTGCTCTTGGGGTTTCGTGGGCTTGGCCTCATCCTGACGCGGCGGTGCCTTCATCTCGTCCTGCCTCGCCGCGGGCTTGGTCTCGTCCTGCCGCTTCGGTTCTTCTTGCCGCTTCGGCTCCTCCTGCCGTGGTTTGTCTTCCTGCTGTTTTTCGTCCTGTGCGTAGAGAACCGCAGAACTCGCGACCATTGCCGCGAGAAGTCCTAGATTCAGAAACCTGAAAGCTCGCATGACATCCTCCGAGAAGATCGAGATGAGCTACGGGCCGGCGAGCTTCGTTCAGCTCGCGAAGTTCTGAAGTCAGATGACTGTGATCGGTCTTGGTGGCTTCCGGTCTTTGCTGTACGTACGGCTGAAACCTGCTGTAAGGGCGTTAACCGCACCAGAAGTTTGCGACCGCGAACAAAACGAGCGCTAGAAAGGTGACGACGCGACAAGTTCCGACCTGGTATACGGCACGCAACCAAGGTCTGGCGCCTGGCGGCTTACGTCCGTTCCCTAGCACTTCCCCTCAGGTATATACTCTTGTCGTTGGCTTACTGAGCGCCCGGCCCATGCCCCACGGAGCCGGGACGGGGCGCACATTCATTCCCCTAATTCATGCGCGTCCCGCATGCAAATGCGAAAGGCCGATCCCGTCCGGGGCGACGGCGATTCGGCACGGGTGCATCGCCTTAGTACTATGGGCATATGGGCAAACTGCATCCGCGGGGAGGTTTACCGTGGATCTTATTTTCGTACGTCTTCTTTTTATTACCGTTGTAGCTTTTACCTGCTTCGAAATCGGCCCTTTCGGCCTCACGCCCTTGCGTTCTGCCGGGGCGGGCGCTTTGATCGGAGCAGCAATCGTCCTGTTCGAATGGAAGCTCCGCACCGTCAGCCTTAAGCGGCTTATCGGGGCCGCCATCGGGAGCTTTCTCGGCATCTGCGGCGCTTACTTGTTTGCTCTGGTCATCCGCAATAGCATCCCCGCAGGACATACCCAGAGCTTCCTCCAGATCCTCGTCATGCTGCTCATGGCCTACGTCGGCTTGATCGTCGGAGCCAACAAGGGCGACCTCCTGAACCTCGCAGCGTTGGGGGGTATCTTCGGCGGCGAGAAGCAAGGCAAGAAAAGCTATAAGATTCTCGACACCAGCGTTATCATCGACGGCCGCATCGCCGACATTGCCGAGACCGGCTTCCTCGACGGCATCATCGTGACTCCGCAGTTCGTGCTACGTGAGCTGCAACTGGTCGCCGATTCTGCCGACTCGCTCAAGCGCAACCGCGGACGCCGCGGCCTTGACATCCTCCAGCGCCTGCAAAAGGTCGCAACCCTCACCATCCAGATCGTAGAGGACGATTTTCCTGCCGTTCGTGAAGTCGACCTGAAGCTGATCGAACTGGCCAAGGTCTACGAAGGCAAGATCATCACCAATGACTTCAACCTGAACAAGGTGGCACAGTTGCAGGGAGTCGAAGTCCTGAACATCAACGAACTGGCGAACTCGCTCAAGCCGATCGTTTTGCCTGGCGAGACCATGCGTGTCTTCATCTTGAAAGAGGGAAAGGAATACAACCAGGGCGTCGCTTACTTGGATGATGGCACGATGGTCGTGGTCGACAATGCTCGCAAGATGATCGGCAAGACCATCGACGTCTCGGTCACGTCCGTATTGCAGACGACCGCAGGGAAGATGATTTTCGGCAAGTGGGATGAGCGAGCGGCTTATTCACGGCAGACAGTTCCAGTATCCCCGCCCGCTCCTCCGCTGCCCCTAACTGGATCTGGGCCGAC